>CAZNGD010000328.1:0-2426 GCA_964572295.1 uncultured Verrucomicrobiota bacterium | reverse complement strand
CGGCCTGCCGCGCATTGCGCGGCCTGCCGCGCATTGCGCGGTGGCGCGGCAAGCCAGGCTGTTGGCCCCCCGGATTTTTTTCGGTCATGGACGGCGTGGAAGCCGTCCCTCCAAAAGACAGAAGCAGCCGAAGAGCCAACAGCCGAACAGCCCGGACGGCGTGGAAGCCGTCCCTCCAAAAGACAGAAGCAGCCGAAGAGCCAACAGCCGAACAGCCCGGACGGCGTGGAAGCCGTCCCTCCAGAAATCCAGAACCCTGACCTCTGCCGCCGAGCGTTCCACGAGGCGGCGGCGCGCCAGCGCGGGAAAGATACCGGTTGGTTTTGGCGCCGCCAAAATCCTCAAGAAATCCTCCCGACTAAACCAGCGCCGAGCCGGGACTCACGAGCCAAAAGCCAGCAGCCTCGTGTTCAGCGAGTCCGGCTACAGGAGCAGCCAGCAGCCGCAAAAGCAAACAGCCAACAGCCTGCCCACCTATGGAGGGGCGTCCCTGCCTGAACAGCCGCGTGGCGGCATGGCAGTTCCCTGACCTCTGCCACCGCGCCAACACCGTGGCTGATTTTTTTCATTTCCCGGCTTGCGTTTGGCGGGAAAGCGGGAGCATAGTGGCGGCTCTCCGCGGGCGGCCACGCTGGCGGAGTGGAGTGTACAAATGACGTCCGAAGAAATTGCCATGTTGCTGTTCCAAGTGCTGGGCGGGTTAAGCCTGTTCATCTTTGGCATGAATGCCATGACCAGCAGTCTGCGGACGGCGGCGGGAAGTTCGCTGCGCACCATTCTGGCGCGGGCGACGCGCAGCCGCATCCATGGCTCGGTGTTTGGCACCATCTTTGGCTTTCTGGCTCACTCGGGCGCGGCGGTGGCGGCGCTGGCATCCTTCATCAATATTGGGGTGATGTCGCTGGAGCAGGCCATTGCCCCGGTGTTCGGCGCGAACATCGGCACGTCGCTTTCCATGTTGTTGGTTTCGTTCAAGATTGCCGATTATTGCTGGGCGGTGATCGGCGTGGGCTTTCTGACGGAGGCGCTGATTCCTTCGTCGCGCTGGCGTAAACTGGGGGGCGCGCTGATTGGTTTTGGGCTGCTCTTTCTGGGGATGGATACGATTGCCAATGGCATTGCGCCTTACAAGGAGGCGCTGGAGCCCTGGCTGGGGCTGTTCCGCGGGGATGTCTGGACTTATCGGATTGCCAGTGTGGCGGTGGCGGCGCTGCTGACGGCCATCATGACGTCGTCCGGCGCGATGATCGGCCTGTGTTTCGCGCTGGTGAAGGCGGGGGTGTTCACCCGTTTTGATCAGGTGGCGGTGGTGATTCTGGGGGCGCACATTGGCACGTGCATTGTGCCGATTGTGGCGGCGATTCCCATGCGGATCGGCGCGTGGCGGGTGGCGATTGCGCATCTGTGGTTCAACGTGCTGCACGTGATTCTGTTCCTCGCCATTTGGCCACTATCCATCTGGTGCGGGGAGGCGACCGCCCCCGGCGACCTGCTGCGGCAGGCGGCCAACTTCAACACCTACACGATGCTGTTGGGCACGTTGCTGTTTCTGCCGTTCATCAAGCAATTCACCGCGCTGGTCCGGCTCTCCACGCCATCCAAGGAGCCCACCCCCACGCCCTCGTTTCTGGATGACAAGCTGTTGCGGAAGCCGGAACAGGCGCTGGCGGCGGTGGTCCGCGAGCTGCGCCGCATGGCCGAAGTGTGCGTGGAAAACATGCTGCTCAATGGCGAGTTGATTCTGGCGCCGACCCGGCAGGTGTACCGCAAATTGCTCGCCAATGAGGAAATCCTCAATGATGTCCGCAAGGCCATGGACGATTATCTGGGGCGGCTCACGCAACATTATCTCTCCCGCCGCCAAACGCTTTTTTTGCAGCATCTGGATCGCTGCATGAAGGATCTGGAACGCATTGGCGACCACCTCACGCACATCGGCAACACCTCGCGCGAGCGGGCGCGGGTTCCCGATGCCCTGCTCCCGGAAGATTTGTTCAACACCTGGTTCAACCTGTTTTTGGCGGCCCGGCATGTCCTCGTGCTGCTGGCCAAATCCTTTGACCCGGATTCCAACACCTTCCAGTATACGGCGCTGCAAGTGCTGCGCTCGCGCGATGCGTACATGGAGCAATCCCTGGCCGCCAAGGCGCGCTTTACGAATGCCACCCGCGACAAGCACATCACCCCCATTGGTGCGTATTATGTTTCCCGCTACATCGAGGATCTGGACCGCCTCGTCCGCCGGGCCAAGTCCATTGCGCTGGCGGAACGGCAACCGGATTTCTTCGTCAAGGCCTCCAAGCTGGATCGCAAGGCCAAGGATGCCCTCGCCTACACGCCGCCGACGCCGGTGGATGCCCGCAAGTATCTTGTCCTGCTCCAAAAGGATCTGCACGTGGACAGATCGGAAGAGCGTCGTGTAGGGA
>CAZNGD010000327.1:0-2439 GCA_964572295.1 uncultured Verrucomicrobiota bacterium | reverse complement strand
TGCCGCGCCACCGCGCAATGCGCGGCAGGCCGCGCGGCTTGCCGCGCCACCGCGCGGCTTGCCGCGCTACCGCGCGGACGGCGTGGAAGCCCTCCCTCCAGAAGACAGGAACAGCCGACTGAACTTTAAGTGGATGTGCGGCGATTATATCTATTTGTGGAGCAATGACCTAACCCCAACATGAAAGCGAAACGCATGAAACTACCGAAATCCCTGATGATTGTGATGATGCTGTCGTTGGCGTTTGCCGCCAATGGTTACGCCCAAGACGATGTCATCGAATTGGCGCCGTTGGTCGTGACCGCCTCGCGTATCCCGGAACCGATTAACCAAACGGCGGCTTCGGTGGAGCAACTCACCGACGAGACGCTGTTCCAGCGGCAAACGCGTACGCTGCCGGAGTCGCTCTCCACCATGCCGGGGGTGCTGGTGCAGAAAACGTCGTACGGCCAAGGCTCGCCCTACATTCGCGGGTTCACCGGCTTCCATACGCTTTTGCTGGTGGATGGCATTCGCCTCAATTCCCCCATTTTCCGCAGCGGTCCCAATCAATATTGGAATACCGTGGACAGTTTTTCGCTGAGCCGCCTCGAACTGCTCAAGGGTCCCGGCGCGGTGCTCTACGGCTCGGATGCCGTCGGCGGAACCTTGCAGGCCTTTACCTCGCTGCCTGAATTCGCGCCCGAAGGCGAATCCGTCTGGGGTGGCCGCCTCGCCGGCCGCGCCGCGTCCGCGGAGCGTTCGCTGATCGGTCGCGCGGAAACCGCGTATGCCTCCGGCCCCTATGCCGCGCAAATCGGAGTGACCGCCAAGTCGTTTGGCGATCTCCAAGGTGGCCGGCACGTGAACAAGCAGCGGAAAACCGATTACGACGAGCTGAACTTCGATGCCAAGCTGCGCCTCGCGCTGCCCGGCGACCGCGAAATGATTTTCGCGTATCTGACGGTGGACCAGGATGACATTTGGCGCACGCACCGCACGCCGTGGGGCATCTCGTGGCATGGCACCACCATCGGCACCGAGCCCATCCACCGCTTCGACCAGGACCACGACCTCGCCTATGCGCGTTACATTGACCGCGAAGCCACCCCGCTCTATGACAGCATGGAACTGACCCTCTACGGGCAACGCCAAAAAGAAACCAAAGAAGTCCAAAAGAGCAGCGGCACCAGCGAAGTGGATGGCTTCGATGTCATCACCTTCGGGGTCCAGGCCGACTTCCTCAAAGATACCAGTTGGGGCACCTGGGCCTATGGCGCGGAATACATTCACGACAAGATTGACAGCTTCCGCCGCTCCTATGACGCCGATGGCGATCTCGTGGGCTACGGCATCCAAGGCGCCGTCGCCGATGATTCCTATTATCATACCGCCGCCCTCTATGTGCAGGACCGCATCGCGCTGACCGACCGCCTCGAACTGACCGCCGGCGCGCGCGCCACCTACGCCAAGGCGGACATCGGGCGCTATGAAAACTTCGAGACCGATCCCCATTCGCCCGCGTCCTTCAAGGACGACTGGACCGACATCTCCGGCCACCTGCGCCTCGCCAGCCAAATCGTCGAAGACCATTGGCTGGTCTATGCCTCCCTCTCGCAGGCCTATCGCGCGCCGGGGCTCTACGACTTGACCAGCTTCAACGTCAATCGCAGCACCGACATCGCCATCCCCTCCCCCGATCTCGATCCGGAGCAATTCCTCGGCGGCGAAATCGGCTCGCGCCTCTCCAACCGCTACGCCACCTGGCACATTGCCTACTTCTACACCGATCTGCGCGACCAAATCATTTCGCATCACATCGGCGACAACTACTTCAGCCGCGCCAACAGCGGCAAGGGCTATGTCCACGGCGTGGAAACCGAGCTCGTCCTCAACTACACCGACCAGTGGCAATCCCGCTTCGGATTCACCTGGATGGAAGGCTACACCGACTACATGGACACCGATGGCACGGACATCCACGAATACGTCCGCACCATGCCCATGAGCGGCTATGCCACCCTCCGCTGGCAGGAACCCGCCAAGCGCTTCTGGGCCGAAGTGATGGTGCACGCCGTGGATAAGGAAGACCGCCTCACCGCCAACGACAAGCGTGATACCCAGCGCATTCCCCCCGGCGGCACGCCGGGCTATGTCACCGCCGACCTCCGTGGCGGCTGGAAGCTGTGCGACAGCTTCTCACTCGTCGCCGGTGTGGACAATCTGACCGACAAGTCCTACCGCAATCACGGCTCCGGCAGCAACGAAGCCGGTCGCAACTTCATCCTCTCCGCCGAATACCGGTTCTAACCCGGTTCCGCCTCCCAAGGCTTCTGCCCCCCGGCAGAAGCCTTTTTTTATGGCCCAATCCCGCCCCCTGCAAAGGCTGGGTGCCGCAGCAGGTTTTGGGTCCTTGTTGCGCGCCGCCACGGGCCAAAAGCAAAAAGATTCTTCCTCGCC
>CAZNGD010000326.1:0-2443 GCA_964572295.1 uncultured Verrucomicrobiota bacterium | reverse complement strand
GGCCGTACGTCCCCGCACATGGACGGCGCCGCTGCGTAATGTGCTGGCGCGCCAAGTGTTGTTCACCGGGTTTGAGGCCACGGGATTCATCGTGTTGATCGCGGTGATTGTGGGCACGTTGGTGGTGGTGCAGGCGCAATACTGGCTGACCCGACTGGGGCAGTCGAATTGGATCGGGCCCATTCTGACGGCGGTGGTGCTGCGGGAACTGGGGCCGCTGCTGACCAACTTTGTGGTGATTGCCCGCAGCGGCACGGCGATTGCCACCGAGCTGGCCAACATGAAAGTGCATGGCGAGGTGCGCGCACTGGATGCCATGGGCATTGATCCGTTTGTGTATCTGGTGGTGCCGCGCGTGTTGGGCGTGGCCGTGTCCACGTTTTGCCTCACGATTATTTTTCTGGGGGTGACGCTCAGCGGCGGGTTCGCCTGCATTTGGGCCATCGAGCGCGGCGATGTCAACATGGGGCTGTTCTTCGGCAACATCATCGGCGCGGTGACGGTGACGGATGTGTTTAGTCTGCTGGCGAAGTCCATTGTGCCCGGACTGCTGACCGGCGCGATTTGTTGCGATGAAGGTCTGGCCGTGGGCCTGGCGGCGACCGAAGTGCCCATTGCCGCCACGCGCGGCGTGATTCGTTCGGTGGGGGCGTTGTTTGTGACCTCGCTCCTGATTTCCATCATGGCGTTCGGGTGAGGCGGCAATGACCGGCAACCCCAACAGCGAAATGTGGCGCGTGGCGGGCATCCGCGCGCGGCAGGGCCCGGTGTGGAACTTTACGGTGGCGGCGGGTGATGCGGTGTGGATTCCGGACAGCGATGACGACGGCCTGGACTGGCTGGATTGGCTGCTGGGGCTGACCGCGCCGCCCAGCGGCACGGTCCATTGGCAGGGGCGGGATTGGCGGGCGTATTCGCCGGATGCGGCGAGTGTCGCGCGCGGCCGGATGGGCGGCGTGTTGACCGCGGGCGGCGCGCTGGCCAACCTGGACATGGACGAAAACATCTGGCTGCCCGCGCGGATTCATCGGCGGGCCGATGCCGCCGCCGCGATAGAAACCTGGGCGCGGCGCTTCAACTGCTGGCCGCTGCCCGCCCGCCGGCCGGCGGTGGTGCGCGAGCGCGAACGGCAACGGCTGCTCTGGACGCGCGCGTTCGCCGGGCACCCGGTGGCGCTGGTGTTGGAGCGCCCCCTGCGCAATATGCCGCCGGAGGACCGCCAACTGTTTTTGACGGCGGTGGCCGATGTCCGGGCCGCAGGATGCGCGGTGATTTGGCTCGAAGAAACCTTGGCGGACGATATCCGGGCGGCGCTGGCGCCGCTGACGGTCATCACGCCGGAACCGGCATGAGGAGCGAACATGGCAAAACCATTCAAATTCAGATATGTGAATGAAATCGTGGGCGGCTTCGTGTTGCTGGTGGTGTTGCTGCTGCTGGCGGGGGTGCTGGTGGCCGGCCATGCCCAGCATTGGTTCGAGGCGAAATACATGATCAACCTCAACTTCCCGGCGGAAGGCTCCATGGACTTGCAGAAGGGCGCGGCGGTCATGCTGCTGGGCGCACCGGTCGGCAGTGTGCAGGACATTGTCGTGAACGATGACGGCCATATCTCCGGCGTGATGCGCATTCGCGGACCGTTCATGCGCTTTGTGCGCGCGGACTCCATTGCCCTGGTCAAAAAGAAAATGGTCGTCACCGGCGATGCGTACATCGAACTCACGCGCGGCACGGGCGCCGAGCTGCCGCGCACCGGCGGCGAAATTGAATGCGTGAAGGACACCGAAATCCTGGAGATGTTACAGGAGGCGCTGGAGACCATCCGCAAGGAGGCGGTGAACACGCTCACGCTGGTGAACGGCGCCATCGCGGAATATACGGATTTGGCGGCCGGGATGAATGACACCGATGGCAGCCTGCAACAACTGCTGGTCAACGCGAACGGCCTGCTGGATGACTTCCGCCAGGGGCCGGGGCTGCCCGCCAAGGTGCTGAATGATCCGGGCATGGCCCAGGATGTGGAAAATATCGTGGCGCAGATTCAGGAGCTGATGAGCAGGTTCAACGCCATCGCCGCCGAGCTGCAAACCATGGTGGCGACGATGGCGCCGGTCAGCGGCACGGTTGCCGATCAGGTGGACAATCTGCCGGTGTTGACCGGCGATGCCCAGACCGTGATGCGCGAAACCACCGCGCTGCTGTCGGGCCTGCAAAAACATTGGCTCTTACGGAAATATATGGGCTCGGATGACACCCGGCGCGCCCAGGAGGTGCTGACGCCATGAGGAGCAAGAAGGCAGAGGTCAGAGGTCAGAGGTCAGAGGTCAGGGAGCAGGGGTCAGGGTTCAGGGCTGGGGAGGCGAGGTTCAGGGGGAGTTGGGCGGCGGCGCTGGTTCTCATGCTGTTGGCGGGAGATCGGAAGAGCCACACGTCTGAACTCCAG
>CAZNGD010000325.1:0-2450 GCA_964572295.1 uncultured Verrucomicrobiota bacterium | reverse complement strand
CCGTCAAGCCTCCACCCCCCGGCCAAATGGGGATTTTCGGCCCCGATTTTTCGGCTGCGACCGAGGCGCCATTCGCCGCGCGGAGTGCGGCAATCGAATGCGAAAAAATCAGGCGGACCCACCCTCGGCAAGACGGGTGGCGAGCGCATCCCACTCGGCGGTGAGCCCGACGATTTGCTGCGTGATGTCATGCAGCCGACGGCCCGCCTCTTGGCGTGCCTCCGGCGTGGCATCGTCCGCCGAAAGTTGTGCAACCAGCGGCGGTTGGGCGGCCTCGCACGCGGCGATTTCCTCCTCCAGCGCAGCCAGCCGCCGCTCCAGTTTGCGCCGCTCGGCTTTCTGCGCCTTGCGCTCGCGTTGCGCCTGGATTTGCGCTTCCTTGACGGGCGATTCCGGCGGCTCGGCCGCCCCCGCTGCAACGGGGCCTTCCTGACTGATTTTTTCGCAGTAGTAATCGTACCCGCCGGCAAAACGGCGAACGCCACCGCCCGCGGGCGCCACCGCCACAATGCCGTCCGCCACGGCGCGCACAAAGGCGATGTCGTGCGACACCAGCACCACGGTGCCGGCATAGGCCGCCAGCGCGGCTTGCAGGGCTTCCCGACTTTCCACATCCAGGTGCGTGGTGGGTTCGTCCAACAGCAGCAGGTTGGGCGGACGAATGAGAATCCGCGCGAACGCCAGCCGGATGCGCTCGCCGCCGGACAACACCTCCACCCGCTTCTCCACGGCCTCGCCGGAAAATCCAAAACACCCCAGCAGGCTCCGGATGGCGGATTCCGGTTCGTCGGGCGCGACCGCTTTGAGCGTATCCAGCGCGGTGCGCGTGCGGTCCAGGGTGTCCGTCAATTCCTGGCTTTGATAGCCGGGCGCCACCAGATGGCCCAGCGTACAGGCACCCTCGCTGGCGGACAACTGCCCCGCCAACAGGCGCAGCAGCGTGGTTTTGCCCGCGCCGTTGGGGCCCACCACCGCCAGCTTTTCGCCGCGTTGCACCGCCAGATCCACTCCGCGAAAAATCCATTGGCCGGGCTCATAGGCAAAGCCCACCCCGCGGCATCGCAAAACTTCCTGCCCGCTACGCGACGGCGGCGGCAGCCGGAACTCGCTGCGCCCGCGCGCAATGGTCACCACGGCGGTGCGCTCCATTTTGGCAAGCATCTTGACTTTGCTTTGCACGCGCGTGGCCAACGTGTTTTTGGCGCGGAAGCGTTCAATGAAGCGCTCGATTTGCTCCCGCTTGCGGTCATCGTTGGCCTGCCGCGCCAGCGCCAACTCGCGGCGCTTTTCCCGTTCCACGGCATAATATGAATAGCGCCCCGGGTAGCGGGTCATCCGGCCGCCGGCCACTTCAATGGTGACTTCGCACAGACTTTCCAGCAAGTAGCGATCGTGCGAAATCATGGCCAGCGTGCCCCGGAAGCGTTCCAGCCTGCGGCGCAGCCATTCAACCGCAGGCACATCGAGGTAGTTGCTGGGTTCATCCAGCAATAGCACATCCGGCTCGGCGAGCAGGGCGCGCGCCAACTCGGCGCGCATTTGCCAGCCCCCGGAAAACTCGCCCAAGGGCCGTTGGGTTTCGTCGGCGCGAAAACCCAGGCCCGCCAGCGTCGCGGCGGTGCGCGCGGGGACATCGTAGCCGCCCTGCAATTCAAATTGCGTTTGCAATTCGCCCAGTTGGCGCAGCAGCTCGCGCGCGTCGGGGTCTTCGCCGGTGGCCAGGCGCGCCGTGATGTCCCGCACTTCGCGCCGGATGGTTTCCCGGTTCGGCGCGGCCTGTTCCACATAGGTCTGGACGGGGATCCGCTCGACACCCGCGCGCAGTTGTTGGCGCAGATAGCCGATGCGAATATCCTTGGCCCGCGTAATGCGCCCGGCATCGGCCTCGCAGTCGCCCACCAGCAAATCGAACACGGTGGATTTGCCCGCGCCATTGGGCCCGACCAGCCCCACCCGCTCGCCGGCCCGGAGCCGACAATCCACCCGGTCCAGAATAATCTGCGCGCCGTAGCGTTTGCTGACTTGGTGAAACTCCATCATGGCTGTGGCGGCTCGCGGAAAAAGGAAACATGAACGCGGGGGGGGCGCCGGACGGCGGCTCTCAACTGGCCCGACCGCGCGGACACCGGTCAGGAGTTGGCGGCTTGCTTGATGATTTGCTGCTCGCTGGCCACCAGCAGATTGTACAGCTCGCGGGGGTCCTGGGTTGCGCGCAATTCCAACAGCAGGCTGGTGTGATGGCACATCATGCACAGCCGTGCCAGAACGTGCAGGTGGATGCGATCATTTTGACAGCAGGTCAGGAAAAAAATGTCGGTGGTGGTGCCGTCGGGCGACCCGAAGGGCACCTCGCCCACGGTCTTGCCCAACACCACGAACGAGTTCTCGAACCGATAGGGCTCATGGTTGCGCGGGTGCAGCAACGCCAGGCCGCCGGACAAGGCGGTCGA
>CAZNGD010000324.1:0-2457 GCA_964572295.1 uncultured Verrucomicrobiota bacterium | reverse complement strand
TGGTTCGCATGGGAGGCAATCTATCACATCATCCGCGCACCTGTCGCCGCGGGCGCGCGTCACGCCGTTTCACCGCAGCGACAGCAGCACCGGCCAGAGCAGCAAAATCAGCAGCAGCACCACGATCCACAGCACCCGGCGCTGCAAGGGGCCGCGCACCGGGAACTCATAGCCGCAAATCGGACAGCGGTTTTCGTTGGCTGGCACTTCCACCGCGCAATTGGGGCATTCGCGCATCCCAAAGTCGGCCTGATCATCAATCTTCATGCCGGAACTATCGCGCATCATTCCCCGAATGGCAAGCGGCCGCGCCGCCCCCACGACCGCGCGGCTTGTGCCGCCGCGCCGGGATGGGGTATGCTCCCCCCATGCGCCCGACATCATCACCACGACGCTTTTTCGCAGTGCGCCTGCTGGCGCTGGGTTTGGGACTGGCGGCCGGCGGCGCGCCCGCCAGGGCGGCGGTCACGCCCATCGTGAACCGCGATTACCTGCCCACCGTGCTGGGCTTGATTCACAGCGCCACGCAGTCCATCGAGTTCATCCAGTTGGAATGCAACGATGACCGCATCATGGCGCAGGTGGAGGAAGCGTTGGCCGTTGCGGTGCGCCGCGGCGTGACCGTGCGCGGCCTGCTGGATGACGGCGTGGACTTCAACGCCGCCGCCGTGACCCGCTGGCAGGCGCTGGGTGTGGATGTCAAACCCGACACCCCCGCCAAGATGACGCACGCCAAGCTGGTGATTGTGGATGGCCGCGTGGTGTTGTTGGGCTCGACCAACTGGACCGGCAACTCCATGTATAACAACAACGAAGCCAACGTGCTCGTGACGGATCCGGCCATTGCCGATTATTTCACGCGCTATCTGGCCACCTTGTGGGCCGATAGCGCCACCGAGCCGGAGATGCCGCCGCTGGTTTCCGGCGCCGTTCAAACGGTCATCAATCGCCAGTATTTTCCCGAAGTCATGAATCTGTTCCAGATGGCCACGCAGCGGATTCACGTGGTGATGTACGGCATCAATTATTCGCCGAAATATGCCGGCAGCAAAGTCAATCAACTGCTCGCGGCCTTGGCCGCCGCCGCCGCGCGCGGTGTGGCGGTCAGCGTCACCATGGACTTGAGCGACTACAACCACACGCTGAACAACGTCAACCGCGCGGCCAAGGATTATCTGGCGCAGGCGGGGGTGGCGGTCTTTGACGACCCGCACAAAACCACCACCCACGCCAAGGTGATTGTGGCGGATGAGGCCGTGGTGATTGGCTCCGTGAATTGGGGGCGCGATGCCCTCGAAAAACGCAACGAAACCGGGGTGCTGGTGCGCGAACGCGCCGTGGCGGATTTCTTTGCCGACTACGCCCAACGTCCCGAGGTCAGCGCCACCCGGCTGCCCCCGGCGCCAAAAAAATCCCCGCCCGAAGGCGGGGATTAACTGACGTTTCCACGGTGTGGAAAAAAGTTTTCCACACTGTGGAAAAGTGCGGACGCGCCGCTTAGGCACCGAGTTGCCAGCGGGCGAAGCGGCGGATCACGAACTCATCGCCAACCGCCCTGCCGGTCTCGGCGAGGATGGTGGCCACGGTCTTGTCCTGCCCCTTCACGAAGGGCTGCTCGACCAGGCAAATCTGGCTGTAAAACTTCTCCAGTTTGCCGGCCACGATTTTGTCCACGATGTTCGCGGGCTTGCCTTCCACCTGCTTGGCGTAGATTTCCTTCTCGGCCTGCACGGTTTCGGCGGGAACCTGGTCGCGCGTGATGCACACCGGGTTGACTGCGGTGACGTGCAGCGCGAGGTCGGCCAGGAGGGTCTTGACGGCGGGATTCGCCAGCGAGCCGGCCTGATTGAAGCCGACTTCCAGCAACACTCCGAGCTTGCCGCCCAAGTGCACATAGCCCACCACCGCGCCGGTGCCCTGCACCTGATAGGTGAGGTTGCGGCGGGCAATGATGTTCTCGCCGATTTCCGCAATCTTCGCCTCGACTTGCGCCTTGGCGGTTTCGGCCAGCGCGTTGTCGGCCACGCCAGCGGCGGCGGCCAGCATGTCCACCACGAACGATTTGAAGTTGTCGTTCTTGGCCACGAAATCGGTTTCGCAGTTGATTTCAATCATGCGTCCGGATTGCGCATCCGCCGCGATCTCGGCGGCAATGATGCCCTGCTTGGCGGTGCGGGAGGCTTTCTTCGCCGCAATGGCCATGCCGGATTCGCGCAGATATTTGATGGCTGCGGCTTTGTCGCCGTTGGTTTCCACCAGCGCGCGTTTGCATTCCATCATGCCAACGCCGGTTTCTTCGCGTAGTTCTTTTACAAGGGCTGCAGTAATTTCTGCCATGGGATATTCCTTTCTATGGGGGGGGGGGGGGAAAAAAAGCGGGGACGGTGGGGCGGCCCAAACGGTGTTCGTGAGACCCGCCCCCGGAAGGGTTATTTTGCGGGGGCCGCCGGGGGGTGG
>CAZNGD010000323.1:0-2474 GCA_964572295.1 uncultured Verrucomicrobiota bacterium | reverse complement strand
CCCCCCCCCCCCCCCCCCCCCCCCCCCCCCCCCGCGCCGCCCCCCCCAAAACCCCACCCCCCCCCCCCCCCCCCCCCGCGCCCCCGGGGGGTTGGGGTCAAATGGACGCAACTTTCATTTCCACCGTGGAAATGGAGGGGTTGAACCGGCGAGGGTTGCGGCGGTGAAACGCTTCTTCCTTGGCCGCTGTAAGAAAAATAAGGAAGGAACCTGATGAAACAGATGAAGTATATCGCCGGGACGGTTTGCGTTGCGGTGGTTTTGGCCGCGCAAACAGGGTTTGGTGCGGGGTTTGGTATCTATGAGGGTAGCGCGCGCGGCAACGCGTTGGGTACGGAAGTGACCGCTGATCCGGCGTCGCCTTCCGTATTGTACAACAACCCGGCGGCGATCACGGAGCTGGAAGGCACACAGGTCGAAGTGGGCGCGACGTTTATTCGTCCGGCGCAAACCGTGACGACGCTGACGCCTGCCGGTGCGGTGAACAACTATGCGGACAGCCGCTGGTGGACTCCCCCGAATGCCTATGTGACGCACCAGGTCAATGACCAGATTTGGACGGGCTTGGGCGTGTTTAGCCGCTATGGCCTGGGCATCGAGTTTGAAGACAACTGGCTGGGCCGGTACAACTGCCAGGAAGCCACGATTCAAAGCATTGATATCAATCCTTCCGTGGCTTTCAAGGTGACGGACAGTCTTTCGTTGGCGGCCGGTCTGCGGGCCGAATGGTTTGAGTTTGAATTGTTCCGCGCGCTGCCCACGGGCGTCCCGTTTGTGGACCCTGATCTGCAATTGCACATCAAGGGCGATAGCTGGGGCATTGGCTACAACCTCGGCGCGTTCTTCAAGGCCACGGAGTGGCTGTCGCTGGGTGTGGCATTCGAGAGCGAAGTGGATCAGGATGTCGAAGGCGATTACTCCGTCAAGCATCCGGCCGGCAACATTATCAACAATGATGATGGCAAGGGCGATGTGACGACCCCGGCGATCATTCGCGTGGGCGCTTCGATTCAGGCGACCGAGAAGCTGAAACTGAATGCGGGCGTGGTGTACACCATGTGGAGCAGCTATGATCAGTTGGCCATCGAGTTCAATCCGCCGCTGTTGGGCCAAATCCCGGCGAGCGTGACGGAGAAGGATTGGAAGGATGTGTTCCGCTATCAGATTGGCGCGGAATATGAGTTGAATGAAACCTGGGCGCTGCGCGCGGGCTACATTTTCGACGAGACACCGGACCCGGATGCGCACACGGATTACATCGTGCCGGCCAACGACCGCCACCTGTTTTCGTTGGGCGTGGGTTACAAGCAGGGTGATTTCTTCTGCGACCTCGGCTACACCTACCTGCTGATCAAGGACCGCGACGTTGCGGCGCGTCCGGCGGATGGCGTGCTGCCGGGCGAGTTCAAGAATGGCGATGCCCACATGGTGGGCGTCTCGGTGGGTTACAAACTGTAAGCCTGTCTGCCTGATTACCCAAAGCCCCGGAGCGTTTGCTGCGGGGCTTTTTTATTGGTTCCCCGCTGTTTTCAGTGGTTTGGATAGTTCTGCGGGGATGAGAAAACAGCCGTCGTCAAACCAACCTCTTTTGTTTGCCATTTGAACCATACTGTCCAGAGTTTATAAACGGTGAACAGATTGAAGGTGAATGCTGTTTGTGTTTTTATCCGCGCGGTGCGGCCCCGCATACAGTTACCGACCCCAAAACCGCCACTATAATCAGCGAAGAGCCTTTTTATTGTGCTTCAGCTCGGGGGAAATCGCCGGGCCAGCCGACGGTGGAGCGGCATGAGTGGCAGCAGGGCCAGCGCCAGCAAATTGAAGGGGAAGCGATGAATGGCGGCCACGCCCAGCAGCGCTTGCAGGGGGATCAACAGGCGCAGCAGGAGGCCGATGCGTTCCGGGGGGAAGGCGGCGCCCGCGCGCGTTTCGTTGCGGGCCAGCGCGGTGACCACGGCAATATAGGCGCCGAGCACCAGGGCGGCGACCAGGGGCACCGGCCCGGCCCAGGCGCGGTCGGCCGCGACGGCGGCGCCCAACAGCAGGTTGGCGGCGCGGCAGCCGCCCATCAACAGGGGGCCGGCCACGATGTGCCGCTTCATTCCCACATCGTACAGGATGATCATCAAAATCAGCGGCAACGCCACGGGGAGCGCATCGAAGAAGGCGGCCAGAAAAGCGGCCACCCACAGGCAGATCAGGGCGACGGCGACGGCGGCTTCGCGGGAGACGGCACCGGTCGGCAATGGGCGTTCGGGGCGCTCGCGCAAGTCTTCGGCGTAATCAAAAACATCGTTGAGGATCATTCCGGCGGCATAGAGCAGCCAGCCGACGGGAATGGCCAGGAGCAGTTGTCCCCAGTCGCCGCTGGTGGCGGCGGGAGCCAGCAAAAAGCCGGCCAGAATATCGCCGGGCACGGTCAGCCAGTTGGGGGCGCGTAGCAGGCGCAGCCAGGCGGCAATGTTCGGTGGCCG
>CAZNGD010000322.1:0-2487 GCA_964572295.1 uncultured Verrucomicrobiota bacterium | reverse complement strand
GGGGGGGGGACTTTTTTGGGGCGGGATCCGATTTTGGGCGGATGATCAAAGCACCTGAAAAATAATTTCTTGGCTTGGCTGGCGCGGCGGCATCGCGCATCGGCAATGGATGGATCAAGGCTCGGCCGAGATGGGGTTTCGAGGCGTATGCGGCTCATTTATGAAACGGCCCCCTTGGGGGTCGCGCGTGGGGAGAGATGGGGGAAGTGCGGGGTTAGCGGGTGGGGGTGTCGGGGGGGGCGAACTGGATGCCGCGGTCGAGGAGGAGCTTGGGTTTGGCGATGGCGTCTTGCAGGATGGCACCGGCAAAGACGTGGAGGGTGTAGCCGTAGAAGGCGGTGGGTTGGCCGGTGGCGCGGAGGGCCTGGGCGCGCTGGTCGTGGGTGACGATGTAGCTGGCGGTGTAGGGCACGCTGCGGGTGTCGGCGAAGGCGGCGCCCGGGGCGGCGGGGTCGGTGGTGACGAGGGCAATGGAGGGGGCGATGTGGCCGGATTGGTCCTTATCGTAGAAGGTGACGAAGACCTGGATTTGCGCGTTTTTGAAGAGGTGGGCGTTGGGGGCGAGTTGGAGGGTGGTGCGGAGCAGGCGGTGCTCGGCGACGTCGGCGGTGGGGAGTAGTTTTTGGAGTTCGGGGGGGGTGAAGTAGACGATGCGCGGGAGGCTGGCGAGGTCGGTGGCGAGGGGGTGTTGCAGGATGCGGGTTTGCTGTTCCTGGAGTTGGGCCAGGCGTTGGCGTTCGGTGCTGGCTTGGCGGCGGAAGGGGGAGTTGGCGGGGGCGAGGGTGAGGAGTTGGCCCCAGCGGTATTGCGCGCCTTCGAGGTCGCCACGGGTTTCCAGCAGGCGGGCGTGCTGGGCGTAGGCGGGGAGGAAGCCGGGGGTGGTTTGGTGGAGCTGGTTGAGGAGGCGGAAGGCTTTGGCGAAGTCGGCAAACTGGGCGGCGGCATCGGCTTCGGCGAGGATGCGTTGGGCGGTTTCGATGGCGGGGTCGGCGGCGGAAACGGGGGGCAGGTTGGCGAGCGGGGTGTTGGTGGTGGCGGGGGCAAAATCGGCGTCGTCCAAGACGGCGGCGGCGGTGCTGGAGGGGGGCTCGGGGGGGCGGGGGTCGGTTGCGGCGGGTTCGTTGGTGGCGGCGACGTGGGGGGGGGCGGTATCGGTGGTGCCGGGCAGGACAATGACGGAGTTGGCGGGGGCGGTGCCGCTTTTTTCTTTGGCCTCTTTTTCGGCTTTGACCTGGGCGCGGTATTCTTCGGCCCAGGCGAGGTCGCGGGCTTCGGTGTCGGGGCGGATGAGGCGGGTGCGCCAGTCGAACATGAAGCCGAGCATGAGGGCTTCCACAATGAGGATGACGATGGCGAGGAGGAGGGTGGCGGGCTGAATCAGGCCGGGGCTGGATTTGAACCGCGCGTGGGGGGCGATGATGGTCTGGAACTGGATGAGGAGTCCGCCGAGATCGAGCTGGTCGTTGTGGGTGAGGCGGAGGGTGGTGGTGAGGGGTGCGCCGTTATGCAGGATGGGGGCGTCGGGGGTGAGCGCGGTGAGGAAGACACCGGCGCTGGTTTCCTTGAATTCGGCGTGGCGGGGGGCGATGGCGGGGGAGTCGGTCAGGACGAGGTGGCAATCGGGGTCGCGGCCCACGATGGTGAGGGCTTGGCGGACCAATAGGCGTTTGCCCGCGTGGCGTCCGGATAGAAAAACCAACCTATACATTCCGGGGGGAAGTGTGGAACAAGCTCCGCAGCTTGGCAATCTGAAATCGGGGCGGGGGGGGCGTTGTGTTTTCCGGCGGCGGGGTGTGGAATCCGGTTGCTTGCGGGCGGCGGGGAAGTTAGGATGCCATTATTGGTATCAGGGTAGAGATAGCGCAACATGGCAACTTCGTGGATCACCGGCGTTTGCTGGCAGCAGAACCGTCTGGAATGGACGGTCTTGCGGCGTACCAAGGAAACGTGGGATGTGGCGGATGCCGGCGCGGTGGCGGTGGCGCCCGATGCGGCCGGGGAGGCGGGGGATTGGGCGGCCGCGCTGAAACCGTATCTCAAGAGATTCAAGGGGCGGGTGTGTGTGGCGTTGCCGACGGAGCAGGTGCTGCTGCGGGTGGCGCTGCTGCCGAGTGTGGATGCGCTGGAATTGCGCGGCATGGCGGAGTTGCAGACGGATCGTTTTTCGCCGTTCCCGGTGGAAATGGTGGCGACGGGGGCGGAGGTGCTGGCGGCGGCGGGGACATCCTCGCTGGTGGCGATGGCGGTGGTGCGCAACGATGCGGTGGCGGCGCTGGGTCAGATGTTTCAACTGCACGGCGCGCCGCCGGATGTGGTGGATGTGGCGGCGCTGGGCTGGTGGTGGGGGCTTCAGACGCACGGCCAACTGCCGGCGCACGGCACGCAGATTGTGGTGCGCGCGGCGGCGGCGGGGGTGGAGATGGTGGCGGTACGCGATGGATCGCCGTTGCTGTTCCGCGCGTTGCCGGGCTTTCCGCCGGAGCCGAG
>CAZNGD010000321.1:0-2488 GCA_964572295.1 uncultured Verrucomicrobiota bacterium | reverse complement strand
CGAGTTCGCGGGCGGCGCGGAATTCGGCGTCGGGGGTTTCGTTGGAGGTGAACATGATGCGGTTGCCGCGCAGGCCGATGGCCTCGCTGAGGCGCAGTTCGGCCAGGCTGGAGCAATCCACGCCGCAGCCTTCGTCGGCGAGCAGTTTCAGCAGAAAGGGGTTGGGGGTGGCCTTGACGGCGAAGTATTCGCGGAAGTCGGGCAGGATGGAGAAGGCCTGTTGCAGATTGCGGACATTGGCGCGGATGGCGGCTTCGTCGTAGAGATGGAAGGGGGTGGGGAAGCGCTGCGTGAGGGCGGCGGTCTGTTCGTGCGAGAGGGGAAATGTTTTGGTCGTCATGGTGTGGCTCTGCTGTATTGGGGAATCAGGTTATGGGGGGGGCGGGGTGATGGCAAGCGGGAAAGCGGTGCCTGCCGCATGGCTAATGGCGGAAATGGCGGCAGCCGGTGAAGATCATCGCGATGCCGTGCTGGTCGCAGGCGGCGATGCAGTCGGCATCCTTTTTGGAGCCGCCGGGGGCGACGATGTAGCGGACGCCAGCGGCGGCGGCGGCTTCGATGTTGTCGGGGAATGGGAAGAAAGCATCTGATACCAGCACGGTATCGGCCAGCACGGCGGCGGCATCCAGGTTGCGGCGCGCGATGTTCTCGCGCGCTTTTTCGACGGCCAGCTTGCGCAGGGCATCCACCCGGTTCGGTTGGCCGGCGCCCATGCCGAGGATGGCGGCTTGGCCAGCGGCGTATTCCCATGCGAGCACGATGGCGTTGGATTTGAGGTGCTTGCCGATGATGATGCCGAACCCGGCCAGCGCGCGCAGGCGGTCGGGGAAGGTGGCTTGCGTGACGTTGTGCCATTGCTCGGCGGAGCCGAGGTCGGCGGTTTGGATGAGCGTGCCGCCGTTGATGTGGCGGATGAGGGGCCGGGGCAATGGCGCGGCGAGGGGCTGGCCGAGCGCCAGCAGCCGGATATCCTTGGATTTGGCCTGCAGGAAGGCGAGGGCATCGGGGGCGAAATCGGGTGCGATGAGCGCTTCCACGAAGCGGCCCTTGAGGACTTGGGCCGTGGCGAGATCCACCGGCCGGGTGACGGCGATGACCGAGCCGAAAGAGGAGACGGCATCGCCTTCCCACGCGGCGGCGAGGGCTTCGGCCAAGGTTGCGCCGGTGGCTGCGCCGCAGGGGTTGGTGTGCTTGATGATGACGGCGGCGGGGGTGGCGTGGAGTTCGCGGGCGGCTTCCAGGGCGGCATCCGCGTCCACATAGTTGTTATAGGACATGGCCTTGCCGTGGAGGATGCGCGCGGTGGCAAGGTTGGCCTCGGCGGGCGGGGGGACGGCGGGGCGGAAGCTGGCGGTTTGGTGCGGATTTTCGCCGTAGCGCAGCGCGACTTCGGGGGCGGGTTGGCCGGCGAGCCAGGCGGCGATGGCGGTATCATAAGCGGCGGTGCGGGCGAAGGCTTTTTGGGCGAGCGCGCGCCGCGCGGCGAGGGGTACATCGCCCGTGGTTTGCAGGGCGGCGAGGATGCCGGGGTAGTCGGCGGGGTCCGTCAGCACGATGACGGCCGCATGGTTTTTGGCGGCGGAGCGAATCATGGCCGGCCCGCCGATATCCATGGTTTCGATGCCGGGGTTCCTCTCGAAGGGATACAAGTTGACGCACACCAGATCAATGGGTGGCACATCGAGTTGGCGGCAGGTTTCCTGATCGGCGGGGTTATCGCGGCGCTGGAGGATGCCGCCATGGATGCGCGGATGGAGCGTCTTGACGCGGCCATCGAGGATTTCGGGGTGGCCGGTATGGGTGGCCACATCGGTGACGGGCACCCCGGCCGCGCGCAGGGCGGCGGCGGTGCCGCCGGTGGAGAGCAGTTCCACACCGCCGGCGGCGAGGCCTTGGGCCAATTCCAGCAGGCCGGTTTTATCGGATACACTCAACAGGGCGCGACGTATTTTCATGGTGGCATAGTGGCACAGGCGGGGGGAAATGGGAAGGGCGGGCGGGGCGCAAAAAACATAAAAAAACGCAAGGGAGTGTTGAGCTCCCTTGCGTGAGGCGCACGCCGCGCGGCGTTATGCCTGCGGGGCCGCGGTCTTGGCGTATTCCAGCGCGAAGCTGGCATAGAACGCCGTGGCGCGGGTGAGGTGTTCGATCTCGATTTCCTCGTTCGGGAAATGCGCGAACTTCTCATGGCCCGGACCAAAGCCGATCACCGGGATGCCGTACATGCCGCAGATGGACACGCCGTTGGTGCTGAACACCCAGTAGGACACCACGGGGTCTTCGCTCAATGCGTTGCGATAGGCGGCAACGGCGCTGGTGACTTGCGGGGTGGTGTCTTCGATGTGCCAGGTGGGGTAGTACTTCTTGGTGGGGTACACCAAGCCGGTCCAACTCGGCACGGAGTATTCCAGCACGCGCACTTCGGCGCCGACCTTCTGCACGCTCGGCAGGGCCTTGAGTTCGGCCACGCTGGTTTCCTCGTTTTCGC
>CAZNGD010000320.1:0-2502 GCA_964572295.1 uncultured Verrucomicrobiota bacterium | reverse complement strand
GGCGGTCCTTGGCAAAGAGGCGCAGGTCCACGGCCACTTGGTCGTTGCGGCTGCGGCAAACGTGCACCCGCTTGCCCCGCGCGCCGAGTTTTTCCGTCAGCCGCCGCTCGACCGCCAGATGGACATCCTGATCTTCGAGCGTAATGACGAATCGCCCGGCGGCGGCATCCACCATGATTTGGCGGAGTTCCGCAATGACCGCGCGCGCCTCGGCGGGAGAAAGCGGCGGCGGCTGGAGGGGCATGCGCGAGAGCATGGTGACGTGGGCGGCGGTGCCGAAGCAGTCGGCCTCCACAAGAGCCAAATCCAAGACGCGGTCCTGACCGGCCGTATAGGCCAGCACATTCGCGTCCACCTCCCCCACCGTCGTCTTGTGGCGCATCCTAGTGCTGGATTCGCTTGATCTTGAAAATGTGCTTGTCGGGTTCCGCCAGAAACTCAGGCGGCAACTCGATGCGCACGGTCTTGCCTTTGTCGTCGTTGGTGGACGGCGCGGCGGCCGGCGCGGGTCGGCCGCCCGCCGGGGCCATCTGGTCTTTGGGCACTTCGATGATCCCCCCGGGGATTTGGAAACTCTGCTGGCAAACCGGGCAGTCAATGGTCTGGCTGGCCATTTCTTCCGGGCCGTTGAGATTTTGTCCGCAATGGGGGCAATTGAAATTGATGTCTGCCATGTCCGTTACCTCACGCTTTCGGCTACGCCACTCCTGAACTGTGCAAGTACCCTATCATGAGGGCGGCGATTTGGGAAGCCCCGGAATTGCGCCATAAAAGATTTGCCAGAGGCAGAGGCCGTGGGCGGGGGCGGTCTCCACGCGCGCGGTGCGGATTTTGCCGGCCAGCAGCGTGGCGGTTTCGGCCACCGGCACCGCGCCGAGCCCCACACGCAGCAGGTGGCCCGCCAGACTGCGGACCATCCGGTAGAGGAAGCCATCCCCGACGGCGTGGAGGGTGACCAACGGCCCCCGTTGGCGCACGGCCAGCCGCCACAGGGTGCGGACGGTGCCTTCGATTTCGCGGTGGGGATTGGCCGCAAAAGCCGCAAAATCGTGCGTGCCCACCAGGATGGCCGCCGCCTCGCGCATGGCATCCACGGCCAGCGGCGCGCGGATGTGCACCGCCTGCCGCCGGTGCAGAGGCGACATGACCGGCGCATTCCAGATGGTATAGCGATACTCCTTGCCGCGCGCGTCGTAGCGCGCGTGAAAAGTCGGGCGGGCGCGGCGCAGGTTCGTCACGCGGATGGCGTCGGGCAGCAGCGCATTGAGGCCCTTTTGCAAGCGCCACGGCTCCCAGGGCCGTGACAAATCGAGGTGCGCCACCTGCGCGCGGGCATGAACCCCGGCATCGGTGCGACCGCTGGAATGGGCGCGCGAAGATTCGCCGGTGAGTTGCCGCACCGCCGCCTCCAGCGCGCCCTGCACGGTGGGTTGGCCGGGCTGCGTTTGCCAGCCATACAGCTCGCCGCCGTCGTAGGCGATGGTCAGGCGATACCGC
Source organism: uncultured Verrucomicrobiota bacterium (assembly GCA_964572295.1). GTDB lineage: Bacteria > Verrucomicrobiota > Kiritimatiellia > CAIQIC01 > Lenti-01 > CAZNGD01. Next base: position 1,005 of record CAZNGD010000320.1, on the reverse strand, counting down.
GCCCCACCCCGCGGCGGGTGGGTGCGCGGCGTGGGCCCTTTGGTGGGCACCGGACTCATGGCGCGGGATCGTCCGGCGCGAGGCCGTGGGCATCAAGATAGTTTTGCAGCATGATTTGCGCGGCCAATTTATCCACCACCTGCCGACGCTTGTCACGGCGGGTGCCGGCTTCGATCAATACCGACTCGGCCGACTTGGTACTCAACCGTTCATCCCACTGGCGCACCGGAATGGCGGTGCGCCGTGCCAGCTCGGCCATAAATTGATCGGTCCGCGCCGCGCGCGGCCCTGCCGAACCATCCATGTTCAGCGGATAACCCACCACGATGGCCGCCACTTGCTCCGCCTCGGCGCGTTGGGCCACCGCCGCCGCCGCCTGCGCCAACTGGGGGCAGTGCAGCGTCTCGCGCGGGAAGGCAATCATCTGGGCATCATCGCTAATCGCCACCCCCGTGCGGCGTTCGCCATAATCCACGCCCAGCACCTTGGCCACGTTGCGTGTTCCTGAATCAGCCTGTCGCGGCGGACCGGCGCGGCTTACGGGTGGCTCGCCGGTTGCGGCATCTCCGCAATGATGGCCTGGCGGGCGCGATCCTTGTAGCCTTGCAGCTCATCCACGCGCTCCTTGAGCTTCTTGCCGATCTCCTGCAATTGCTCTACCTCGGCGACTTTGGCCGCCAAGGTTTCTGATTGCGCTTGCCAGTCTTGGCGCAGCTGTTGTTCCACGGCCGTCAACGCGGTGAGGTCGGCCGACAGTTTTTCCTTGGCGCCGTTGGCGGCGCTCAGGTCCAACTCCAACCGGGCCATGGCGGCATGGAGCTGATCAATCTGATCGCTTTGCGCCAACCCGTTTTGCTTTTCGCCGTTCCACAGATATCCCAAACCAACCACGCACACCACCAAGATCAGATCCAACAGGTATTTCATCGGTCCATTCCTTTGCCCTCGCCATGGAGCCGGCGATCGGACTCGAACCGATGACCTGCTGATTACAAATCAGCTGCT
>CAZNGD010000319.1:0-2502 GCA_964572295.1 uncultured Verrucomicrobiota bacterium | reverse complement strand
AGCAGCAGTTCCTCCAAACCGCGACCATCAAATGGTGGCGGCAGCAGCTCTGGCGGCGGCAGTTCCGGTGGCTCCGGTGGTTCCGGCGGCAGCAGCGGCGGCGGCGGCTCCAGTGGCGGTGATGAATCCCCCTTCTAACCGGCGAGGTCTGCCATGAAATCTTCCGCCCCCAATCAGGTGATCCAACAGCGTCCCGGTGTCGTGCTGCGGAAGGTGGCCGGCGAAGCCATGCTGGTGCCCACCGTCACCCGCGAAGTGGATATGGACAGCCTCTTTTTGCTCAATACCAGCGGGGTGTGGCTCTGGGAGCAGTTGAGCCAGGAAACCACGCTGGCCCAAGTGGCTGACAACATGGCGGCGGTTTTCCACATCGCCCCCGCGCAAGCGGCGGCCGATGCCGCCGCCTTTGTTGAGCAGTTGATCGCGCGCAACTTGGTGGTGGCCAAGCCCGGATCATGAAAGATTGCGCCATCGGAACGGCTCACTCGCGCGTGGATGCCCTGCGGCAACGCGCGCGCGAAGAGGGCCTGCCGTTGCATGCCACGCTGGAGTTGACGCAGCGCTGCAATTTTCGTTGCGTCCATTGCTATGTCCTGCCCAACGCCGAATCGCCGACCAAGGAATTGACGGCCAGCGATTGGCTGGCGCTGGCGCGCGAGGCGGCGGATGCGGGCTGTTTCTCCGTGCTGCTCACCGGCGGTGAACCGTTGCTGCGTCCCGATTTTCCCGAAATCTATTTGGGGATCCGGCAAATGGGCATTCACGTGATGATTTTCACCAATGCCTCCCGCGTGAATCAGCGGATCGTGGATGTCCTTCGGGAGGTGCCGCCGCGCTTGATTGAGATCACAATTTACGGCGCGTCACCGCAGACCTATGCCGCGGTCACCGGCCGCGCCGAGGGCTATCTGGAGGCCATGCAAGGAATCGAACGGTTGCGCGCCGTCGGAATGCCGGTGGCCCTCAAAACCATTTTGATGAATCCGAACAAACACGACTTTGCGGCCATTCGCACCATGCGCGGGGCAGGGGAACGCCCGGTCCGCTATGATGCCGCCATCCATGCCCGATTCCCGGGCGATCGCGAGATTCAACAATACCGCGTGCCGCCCGCCGAATTGGTCGAACTGGAAAGCCGTCTGGTTCCCGAACTGCGCGCGGAGTGGGAGCGCACGGCCGAGCGCGAAGCAGCGCCGGCCGCCCAGACCGCAACCCCGCCGGGCCCGGCACCGCTCTATACGTGCGCCGCCGGGGCCATCTCGTTCTATGCCACCGCAACCGGCATGATTCAACCGTGCGTCAGCGCCGCCCGCTACGGCGTGCAATGGCGTCGCGGCAATCTGCTGGCGGCCTTTCGCCGGACCCGCACCGCCATCCAGGCCGCGAGCAAGCCCGCCGACTATGCCTGTACCGGCTGCGCGGCCCTGCCGTATTGCGCTTCCTGTCCGGCGGTGGCCGAGCTGGAAACCGGCTCGGAATGCGCCGTTTTCCCCTACGCCTGCCAGGTGGCCCGAACGCGCCAGCGGCGCGGCATCAAGAAAGGACTGGCCCGCTAATTTTAGTGGCCCAAATCGGCAAAACAAAACTTGTTGCGCAGCCCAGAATATTCTACAAGCGATAGTGATTCCATAAGGAGAAAGCCCATGCAAGAGCAAGAGAAAAATCCCCGGCAAGATGCGTACGAAGCCCCCCGTTTGGAAGTGGTTGATTTGCACGGCGAAGAGCTGCTGGCCAAAAGCTGCAAAGACATCACCGGCGCTGGTCCGACCCTGACCTGCCGAGACCAATTCGGCGTGACCTGCTCGTCATTGGGTTCGTGAGGGGAGCGACTGCGGCCACCGGCTCCACGAGCCCCGGACGCACCATCCTGGACATTGCGGGGCTTGGCATTGAATTGGCCAGGCCCCTGTGTCCGGATTTCGCTGAATGGCCTGAGTCCTATCAGGCCTTTTTGACCATCCGCCCGGATTCTGCGGCGGCGGCTGATGCCTTTTTTGTTCACGGCGATGACGCACAACGTCCCGCCGAAGACGATTTCACCGTGACCTATGCCGCTGGCGCCTGGCAGGCCGGGGTGGTGCACGAGCGCCATGTTTTTCGGTTCAATGCGAACCACCTGCCCGCGTATCTCTGGGCGGAACCCAACGCCGATTATTCCCGCGTGACCGTTTGGCCCGACCCTGTGCATGGCCGCCCGATGCCGCCGCTGTTGCACCCGGTGGACCGCGTCCTGTGCATGGGGGTGCTGACCCTCCGCCAGCGGATCATGGTCCACGCCTGCGGCTGGCTCCACAAGGGGCAGGCGCTGCTCTTCCCCGGTGTTTCCGGCGCGGGCAAAACGACCATCTGCAACCAACTCATGGCCTCCGGTCTCGGAATCATTCTCTCCGACGACCGCATGGTGTTGCGGCAAACCGCTGCCGGCTTCGCGGCCTGCGGCACCCCATGGCCGGGTGATGCCAAGCAGGCCCGGAATGAATCCGCGCCATTGCGCGCCTTGTG
>CAZNGD010000318.1:0-2512 GCA_964572295.1 uncultured Verrucomicrobiota bacterium | reverse complement strand
ATGGCCCGAAATCACAGCCCGCCGTTGGATCAAACAGGTCATACAAATACGACGTGCGGATTTGATGTAGGCCCCCGTTGTACCGGCGGCGGGATCGGAAAAACCAAGCAGGAAAACAGGAAATGCAGGAAAACAGGAAGGGAAAACTTGAGTTTTGCATTGCGGCCGTAGCTGTTCTTGTCGGACTTTTGTAGGGCGCGAATGGTTGAGGAACGATAGCATCCCGCCGGGAACGGCTGGAAGGTTTGCGGCCATTCCAGCTCAACAATTCCCGGCAACGCGCTCCGGCTTCCGGGGCGCGTTTTTTTATGACCTCACCACACGCCCGGGCAGCGCGCGCCGCACTCCCGACAGACACCGCCAGCCTGCATCCCGGTCACGCGGGCGGAAAAAACATCGCGCGCAATCAGAACGGCCCCGCACGACGCGCAGCGGGTCGTGGCCACATCCCGCTCGGCCACGTTGCCCAGATACACATGGCGCAGCCCATTCCGGCGGGCGATTTCGGCCGCGCGGCGCAACGTGTGCAGCGGCGTGGGCGGCAAATGCGACCATTCACCCGCCGGATGAAACGCGCTGAAATGCAGCGGCACATCCGGCCCCAGATTGGCCACCACCCAGCGGGTGAGTTCTTCCAACTCCTCATCCGCATCGTTGCCCCCCGGCACCAGCAGCGTCGTCAACTCCAGCCAGCAGGAGGTTTCCTGCCGGATGGCCAGCAGCGTATCCAGCACCGGCATCAAGCGCCCCCCACAGTATCGCCGATAAAAATCATCGCGCAGCGACTTCAAATCCACGTTGACCGCATCCATGAGCCGGAAGAATTCGCCGCGCGATTCGGGCGAGAAGTAGCCCGCCGTCACCGCCACCATCTTGAGGCCGCGCGCATGGGCGGCTTCCGCGATATCCATGGCATATTCCGCCCACACGGCCGGCTCGTTATACGTCGCGGCAATGGCCGGCAGTTGATGGCGCACCGCCAGCTCCGCGACTTCCTCCGGGGTCATTCGCTGGCCGGCCGCCTGACGGCGGGACGCGGGATGGCTGAGTTCCCAGTTCTGGCAAAACGCGCACGACAGGTTGCAACCCAGCGTACCCACCGAGAGAATCCGGCTGCCGGGCAAAAAATGATAGAGCGGCTTTTTTTCGATGGGGTCCACTTGCAGCGCCATGGGCTGGCCCCAGGTTTCCGCCAGCAGTGTGCCCTCGTGATTGACCCGCCCAAAACAGCGACTCCGCGCGCCCACGGCCAGGCGGCACCGATGCGGGCACAATACACAGCGGACGGCCCCATTGCCCGCTGGTTCCCAGAAGCGCGCGGTTTTCATGGGGAGGAAGATTTCGCGGCCAGCGCCCGTTCCACGGCCAGCCAGACCAGCCGCGCGCAAGCCAGGCGCGCCGGATATTTTTCCAGTCCGTTGAACATCTGAAAATCGCCCCACTCGTCTTCAAAGCCGCGTTGTCCCAGCCGCGCGTAAAACGCCGCCGCCAGCCCGGCAATCTCCGCCGCGGTTTTACCGAGCAGGCGCGGCACCGCCAGCGAGGCCGACGCCTGGCACACGGCGCAGCCGTGTGTCTCGTGCGTCATTCCGGCCAGCGCCCCCTCCGGTGTCCACCGCAGTTTCACGCGGATTTCGTCGCCACAGGCGGAGTTGAACCCCTCCGCATCTTCGGTGCCCGGCGGCACGACGCCCGCGCCCACCGGCGCGCGGGCCTGCGCCAACAATTTTTGCTGATAGATTCCGTTCATGTGAACAGCTCTTGCGCGGCGCGCACCCCGGCCACCAGCCGGTCCACCTCATTCAACGTATTATACGGCGCAAAACTGGCCCGCACCACCGAGGCCGTACCTAGCCGCCGCAGCAGCGGTTGGGCGCACAAATGGCCCGCGCGCACCGCCACGCCGCGATCATCCAGCACTTGCGCCACATCATGCGCGTGGACCTTCGCCACGCCAAAACTGACCAGCGACACCCGCCCCTCCTGCGGCCCCCAGACCTGCACTCCCGGCAACTCCGCCAGCCGCGCCGCCGCCACGCGCGCCAAATGAGCCACATGCTCATGCGCCGCCGACGGCAAACCGCGCAGCCATTCGATGGCCGCCGCCAGCCCCACCGCGCCGGCCACATTCGGCGTGCCGCCTTCAAAGCGCGCCGGCGATTCCGCCCACTGCGCCGACCGCTCATCCACCCGGCTAATCATTTCCCCGCCGAAAATCAGCGGCTCCATTTGCGTCAGCCATTCCTGCCGCCCCCACAGCACGCCAATTCCAAACGGGCCATACATCTTGTGTCCGCTGAACGCAAAAAAATCGCACTCCATCCGCCCGACATTCGTCGGCAGATGCGCCACGCCCTGCGCGCCATCCACCACCACGCGCGCCCCGGCCGCATGGGCCGCCGCGCAAATCTCCGCCACATCGTTCACCGCGCCGAGCACGTTGGACACCCACGTCACCGCCACCCACTTGGTCCGCCGCGCGGCCAATCCCTTGCGGAACGCCGCCACATCC
>CAZNGD010000317.1:0-2522 GCA_964572295.1 uncultured Verrucomicrobiota bacterium | reverse complement strand
TTCGCGCCGGTGGACGCGCCGGACGGAACCGCCGCGCGGCCCAACGCGCCGCACGCCAACTCCACATCGGCTTCAAGGGTGGGATTCCCGCGCGAATCAAGGATTTCGCGGGCGCGGATTGCTGCAATCTGGAACATGGGAACTCTCCTTCGTTTGCTACGTGACTCAAGCCGCCCGCCTAACGGGCGTTTTTGCCAGCCTACTCTACACGCCCCCCGCCGATTGGCAACTTTTTTGCGGCCCCCACCTTCCGCGTGTTGACACCCGCCCCGCCGCCGGCGTAGAATCCGCACGTAAGAATAAATCACATCACAAAAGGACAACTGCACATGAAGAAATTGGTTGCAAGTCTCTTGATTGGCCTGCTCGTGCTGCTGACCGTGGCCCCCGCGGCAAGCGCCGCCGGCCAAGGCCGCGGCGGATTCGTCGGCTTCCTCGCCGGCTGCTGCTTCGGCATCCGCGCCGGCAACGCCTACAACGACGGCAAGGAACTCCACTTCCGCGAATGGTGCCGCCTCATCCCCTACGTGAACGTTGTGTTCATGATTTGGGACGGCATTGATGGCGCGCAAGGCACCACCACCGCCAAGCTCGCCCAGCAATACGGCGCCACCTACTACTAAACCCCTCGCAAACAGGAAGGAACTTTCCCCATGAAAAAAATCATTGCAACCCTGCTGATTGGTTTGTTGGTCCTGATCGCGGTGGCCCCCGCCGCTTCGGCCGCGAATGAACGCGGCGGCTTGATCGGCTTCTTTGCCGGCTGCTGCTTCGGCATCCGCTCCGGCGCCGCCTACAACGACGGCAAAGACCTCCACTGGCGCGAATGGGTGCTGATCATCCCCATCGCCGGCTGGGTCGTCGCCATCATGAACGGTCTGGACGGCGCCAATGGCCTCACCTCCCGTGACATGGCCAACCAGTACGGCAGCAACTTCTACTAAGCCGATGGCCATTCCGCGGCCAGCCGCGCACAAGATTCCGGGCCTCGTGCCCGGAATCTTTTTTTTGACCCTCGCGCTCGCCCCCGCCGCCCCCCCGCCACCGCCCCCCGACCTCGCCCTCGCCGCCGAGCTATTCGCCGAAGGCCAGTGGGCCGCCGCCCGCACCGAAGCCCACCGCGCCCAAGCCCTCGCCACCGGCCCCGCCGCCGACCATGCCCGCCTCCTGGCCGCCACCTGCACCCTGCGCTTGAACGACGCCCCCGCCGCCGCCAAAGACGACCTCGCCGCCCTCTGGCAAAACCCCGCCGCCCCCCGCGAACTCCGCTGCCAGGCCGCCTACGAACTCGCCCTTGCCGACTGGCATTCCCCCGTCTCCCGCACTCCCGCCGCCCTCGAATTTGCCTACCTCCACACCCAAACCGCGCCCCTCTTCTGGCGCGCCGGCTGCTCCCTGTACTTCTACCTCAAAGCCCACAAAACCCTCCGCCACGAAAAAGCCCCCCTCTGGCAATCCCTCCAAACCTGCCGCGACGCCTGGCCCCTCGAAATCTGGCGCGAATGCCGCCCCCGCCGCCCCCGCGGCCCGCCGCTCGCCGCCCGCCCCGCCCACTGGCTCGTCCGCTTCTACCGCGCCCACATCGGCCCCGCCATCGGCTCCCGCTGCGACCTCCAACCCAGCTGCTCCGAATACTTCCGCCAAGCCACCCAAACCCACGGCCTCCTCGGTCTCCCCATCATGGCCGACCGCTTCATCCGCGAACCCTCCGTCGTCGCCGACAAGGCACAACCCCGCACCATGCCCGACGGCCGCATCCGCTACGCCGACCCCCTCACCGACCACACCTTCTGGCTACGAGGCCCCCCATGAAACCCACTCCCCCGCCCACACCCTTTTCCACACCGTGGAACTTTTTCCGCAAAGGTTTTCCATTGTGTGGAAAAATCGCCAAAAGGTTTTCCATTGTGTGGAAAAATTGGGCCGCCGTGACGTCCATTTTTCCACACTGTGGAAAAAAAGTTTCCACACCGTGGAAAAAAAGTTTCCACACTGTGGAAAAAACACCCCCCCCGCGCCGCGCCCTGCTCGTTGCGCTCCTCGCCAGTCCGCTTCTGGCCGTCGCCGCCCCCGCCGCCCCGGCCGACCCCGCCCACCTGGCCCAAGAACTCGCCGCCACCCGCCAGCACAACGCCGCCGCCATCGAGTACCGCCGCCTGGCCCTCGCCGATCCCGCCCCCGACCGCGCCGCCAGTTGGTTCTGGCTCGCCGCGCAGCAATACGCCAGCGACCACAATCCCGCCCAAGCCAACCGCATGCTCGACCGCGCCGAAGATGCCGCCCCCGGCAGCCTCGCCGCGCCCGTCGCCTGGCTGCGCGCCGAAAACGCCCTCGCCCTGCGCGACTGGGACTCCGCCGGCTTTTATTTTGACAGCCTGCGCCGCCAGGCCGCCGCCGATCCCCTGCGCGACTTCGCCGCGCGCGGCGCCACCGCCGCCGCCCTGCGCCGCCACGACCTGCCCGCCGCCCGCGCCGCCCTCGCCACCGCCCCCGACGCAATCCCCGCCGCCGCCGCCGCGCTG
>CAZNGD010000316.1:0-2541 GCA_964572295.1 uncultured Verrucomicrobiota bacterium | reverse complement strand
ATGAGGTGTCCACCGGCTTGACCTTGTACCTTGGCGGATGGGGTGGAGTAGCGTTGGTGGCGATGCTGATAAGCGAGACGGTTTTCCAGGCTCTTCAGACTGCGCGCGGCGGCGCGGAACAATAGTCACCGGGGAAGATGTGGCGATCAGGCGCAGAATATAGGTATGAAAGGATAAATGGCATGAAAAAGTTCGTTGGGCGGTATGGTGAGCATTCGTTTCTGATTCACTTCATCATTGGGGCCGTGGTCTGCATGGCGTTGCCGGTTGTGGGGGGCGCGGTGGAATTGGGGGTGCGGCAGCAATCCATCCAACCCCGCGCCGTGCCGCCGGAGACGCCGCCGGTCGCGCCCTCCAACGTGGCGGCGTACCTCACCTCGCCCTACGGCCAGTGGGACTGGGGACACGGCACCAACGAGGGCCGTCTCATGACCCTCATGCCGGAGGACTACGCGGGCGCGCCCCACGCGGCGCGGCTGTTGTCGTTTTTTTCGCTGACGGACGCGCACATGACCGACAAGGAATCCCCCGCGCAGGTCCCCTACCTCGGCTGGAGCGCCAATTTCGGCGACCCGGGCCTGGCGATGCTGAATCCGTCGGCCTATACGCCGATCATTTTGGCAACGCCCCATCGTCTCGATGCCGCCGTCAAGACCATCAACAAGCTGCACCGGCGCGCGTCCTTCGATTTCGGCCTGGCCCTCGGCGATGAGTGCAATTCCGGGCAATACAACGAACTCCGCTGGTTCATTGACGTGATGGACGGCCGCTACATCACGCCCAGTTCGGGCGCCCATGCCGGCGCCGGCACCATTGACTACCAAAAGCCGTTTCAAGCCGCCGGGCTCGACCGCTCCATCCCGTGGTATGCGCTCATCGGCAACCACGATCAGCTCTGGATGGGCATCGGCTATCCCAGCGAAAAACTCCAGCAGGCCGCGGTGGGCTCCAACGTGCTGAACATTTCGACCTACGGCCCGCTGATTCCGCCCGGCGCCGAGGGAACCGGCATGTACGTCGGCGTGGTGGACGGCTCCACGCCCTATGGCGACGTGGTCAAATGGGGCCCCACCAGCCAGTTTGCCTCGCCGCCGACCGTCGCCCCCGATCCGGACCGCCGGCTGCTCGCCGTCCCCCTCAGCTCGCCCACCAACTTTGTCAACGCCTTCTTCGATAGCACTTCGCTGCCGCCCGGCCACGGCTTCATCGCCGGTGTCACCGGCAGCCTGGCCGCATGCTATTCATTCGTGCCGCGCGCGGATATGCCCCTCAAGGTGATCGTGCTGGACAATGTCTGCAAGGTGGACGAGCCGGGCCATAATGCGCTCTTTTACGGCGGCGGCTGGGTGGACGACACCCGCCTGGACTGGCTGACCGGCGAATTGCAAACCGGGCAGGACGCAGACCAGCTCATGATTCTCGCCTGCCACATTCCCATTCTGCCGCAAGCCAACGCCGTCAACACCAACCGGACGACCACCTTCTTTGACACCGTCGCCGAAAGCAACCTGATCGCCACGCTGCACCAGTACCCCAATCTCCTCCTGGTCGTCGCGGGGCATCGCCATCAGAACGTGGTGACGCCGTTTCCCTCGCCGGATCCCAGCCACCCCGAGCTCGGATTCTGGGAGGTCGAAACCGCCTCACTGCGGGACTTCCCCCAGCAGTTTTGCACGTGGGAAATCCTCCGCAACAGCGACAACTCCATCTCCATCCGCATGACCAATGTGGATCCCGAGCTCGAAGAAAACTCCCCCGCGTGGGACTCGCGAACCTACGGCATTGCCGCCGAGCGGATTTTCGGACGGATCGCCCTCGACGACACCTCGTCGCGCAGCTACAACGTCGATCTCGTCAAACAGCTCACCCCGGCCATGCAGGAAAAAATCGCCGGCATCGGGCTGCCCCTGGGGCATTCCATGTACATCGAAAAAACCGATGCCGGCGTCGCCATTGACTTCCTCGGCCAGTTGCAGTCCGCCCCCACCCTGACCGAGCCCGTCCCGTGGGCCGATGTGTCCGACGCCATCAGCAGCCCCCACGTCGTAGCCGCTCCAAACGGCCGGCAATTTTATCGCGCCGTCGAACCCTAGCCTGGGCGCTGGGTCAGCCGGTGACCATTGGCGAGCGTTCAGACCGCCGTGACGCAGCAGCAACCGCGTCATTTTTGGGATGCCCCGCCCGTGGGCAACAAGGAGCCGGGCGGGGAAAACATATTTTTAACACAATATAAGCTTGTATCCCGTGGGAGGGAGGGTACAGTTCACGGTGGAGGCGGGTGTCTTGCCTGCCGCTCGGATAGTTTTGAGGAGAAGAGACCATGAAGCAGGCCAAGTGGATTTTGATTAGCGCCATTGTGGCGCTGACGGTCGTTGCCGCCCTGGCTCAGGAAGTCTTCAGCGTCAATGCGCTGGGCTACATCAAGAAAACCCTGCCGCCCGGCGGTAAGCTGATTTGCCTGAATCTGCCCCTGGACAGCATGGTCGAGGGCTCCAACGTCTTCGGCCGCACCTCCATTGCACAGGAAGTTCCCAATGGGAC
>CAZNGD010000315.1:0-2556 GCA_964572295.1 uncultured Verrucomicrobiota bacterium | reverse complement strand
GGCCGCGGCCTGCCGCGCGACTTCGTGCCACGCCTCGGTGGTTTGGGCCAGCGTCTGGAAGCGCGTCAGATCGGGTCGGAACTGCGCGGCATCCAGCGCCGGAATCTCGCGCTGCCCGTGCCCGCGCGGGAAGGACCAATCCGGCACGGAGTGGAACAGCTCCGTCTTGCGGACAAACGATTCCAGATACGCCTGCGCCGACAGAAATTGGCTGTGATAGCGCCGTAGCGCCGCCAACTTGTTGGAGACTTGGAACGGCGCCAGCGAGTATTCCCACCATTGCCCATCGTGGGCGAGGAAGGACGGCGGAATTGCCGGTTGCTGCGACTGGAAACCGTTTGCCTCCGGCCAGCGCGCCAAATGGACGGGGCACGTCAGCGCCCGCGGAAGGTTGCCTTCCGCCTTCAACTCCCACAGGGCAAGCCGCGCGAAAAAATAGAGCGCGCGGTGGTCCGTATTTTGATCGGCCGGATGCGGCAGCAGCACGTGGGTGGGTTGAAACTCGCGGATCACGTCCAGTAAATCATCAAGGATGTCTTCACCGGCAAAGGCCGAGCCGGGAGTCAGGGCGAAATCGTAGGGCACGGTGTTTTCGCGCGTGAGCGGCGAGCGATATGGCGGCACGGCGCGCCAGTGGTGATTCCAGATGTCGAGCGTGCCGGGGTCCGGATAGCCCAGGAACACGATGTCGTCCGGCATCAGCCCCAGTTGGGCGGCGGCGGCCAACGCCTCGCGATGGCGCTGCCCGCCGAAGGCCTGTTTCGGCCCCGGCCGGAACACCGGGTGCCGCCGGGTGAACAACGAAGCGATCTCGTTATTCTCGCCCAACGTGAAAAAACAGACCCGCACGGGCAAGTCCAGGCTCAACGCCTCTTGGATGACGCCGCCCGCCGACAAAACTTCGTCGTCCGGGTGCGCGGCCAACACCAGCCAGCGTTCATCATCGCCCAGCAGCAGCGGTTCGTGCGCGCGCGCCGGCGGTGCGGTGGCCATGCCGGCCAGCAGACAGCCCCACAACACAAGCCGCCCGCGCATTTCAGGACCCCTCCGCCGCGGGTTTCAGGAAAGCAAAATACACCGCGCCCAGCACCAGCAGGAATGAGAGCGCGTGATTCCAGCGCAACTTTTCGCCCAGCACCGCCAATGCGAACACCATGAACACGCCGATGGAAATGACCTCCTGCAGGATTTTGAGTTGCATGGCGGAAAAGGTGGCATAGCCGATGCGGTTGGCCGGCACCTGAAAGCAGTACTCAAGGAAAGCAATGCCCCAGCTCATCAGGATGACCCCCGGCAGCGGCCATTTGGCGCCGGGCAGAAACTTCAAATGCCCGTACCAGGCCACCGTCATGAATACATTGGCAATCGTCAGTAAAATAACCGCTTTCATAGGCTCGTATTCCGTAGCATCATAAAAAGACCGTTTCCGTTTTGCAAAGTCAAAAGCGCCAACAAAAATCCGCAAAAATCCGTGCGCCCAGCCCTTGCATTGTCGCCTCATGGCTTTGCAGCCCGGTTTCATGCCGTCGCAGACGCGGCATGAAGAATGAGGGGGGGGGCATAGTGCGACAATGCAAGGACTGACCCCGTTGTAAAAACCGGTGGGGTGTTCGGTCTTGCGGCGGGCGGGGGGGCATGGTAGGTTGCGGCCCTTTATTCATTTGAGAATGGGACGGATTCAACGTGGCGAAAGAGGTTAAATCGGAAGCGGCGGGCCGGGCGCATCCGCTGGCGACGATCCGGAATATCGGGATCGTGGCGCATATTGACGCGGGGAAAACGACCACGACGGAGCGGATGCTGTATTACACGGGGCGGGTACACCGGATGGGGGAGGTGCATGACGGCAATACGGTGATGGATTGGATGGCGCAGGAGCAGGAGCGGGGCATCACCATCACCAGCGCGGCGACGACGTGCTTCTGGCGGGACCAGCAGATCAACATTATTGATACGCCGGGGCATGTGGACTTTACGGCGGAGGTGGAGCGCTCGCTGCGGGTGCTGGATGGGGCGGTGGGGGTGTTGTGCGCGGTGGGCGGGGTGCAGCCGCAGTCGGAGACGGTGTGGCGGCAGGCGAACAAGTACGCGGTGCCGCGAATTGCGTTCATCAATAAGATGGATCGCACGGGGGCCAACTTTGCGCGGGTGTTGGGGGAAATCCGCGGGCAGTTGAATTCGCCGGCGGTGGCGGTGCAGATTCCGTGGGGGCAGGAGACGGAGTTCCGCGGGGTGGTGGATTTGGTGCGGATGCAGGCGCTGACGTTTGCGGATGAGGAACTGGGGGCCAAAGTGCAGGCGCAGGCGATTCCGGCGGAGCTGGAACTGGCGGCGCAAAAGGCGCGCGAGCATTTGCTGGAGGCGGTGGCGGAGACGGATGAGGCGCTGCTGACGACCTATTTGGAGGAGGGGGATTTGTCGGCGGCGGCGTTGCGGGGGGGGATTCGGCGCGCGACGATTGCGGGCCGGATGGTGCCGGTGCTGTGCGGGACGAGTTTGCGCAACAAGGGGATTCAGCCGCTGCTGGATGCGGTGTTGGATTATTTGCCGTCGCCG
>CAZNGD010000314.1:0-2579 GCA_964572295.1 uncultured Verrucomicrobiota bacterium | reverse complement strand
TAGAGCCGCTCCGCCGTCAAATCGGTGCGCCAGCGAACGCCGGACAGCAGGATATTCACCACCATCAGGATTCCCAAAACCACGAATGCCCCCGCCACTCCCGTGAACCATTTGGACGTTGTTTTTTTCATCTTTGCACCATCCTTTCCCGCAGTTGCGCTCAACGCCCCGACCGGTTGCCCAGAACCAAGTGGGTCAGGAACAACATGAAACCCACCACGCTGCCGAAGTACACAAAGTCGCGCAGGTCCAGCACGCCGCGCTGCATGGCTTCATAGTGCGGCATGAAGCTGAACGCGGCCACGCCATCCACCAGCCAAGTGGGCGCCCATTGGCTCAGCAGGTCCGTCACCGGTTGAAAACCCGCCAAAATCAGAAACAGGCCCAGCACCACGGCCAGGATGAAGCTGATCACCTGGTTGCGTGTCAGCGCGCTGGTGAACATCCCCACGGCCAGATACGCGCCCGCCAGCAGCAGACTGGCGACATAACCTGCGGCAATCACGCCCCAATCCGGCTGGCCCAGCCACGCGGCGGTCAGCGGGATGGGAAACGTCAACGCCAACGCCAGCGCCAAGAATGCCCACGCCGCCAGCCATTTGCCCCAAACGGCCTGCCCGGGCGTCACGGCCGACGTGAACAACAACTCCATTGTGCCCAGCCGGCGTTCTTCCGCCCAGAGGCGCATGGCCACCGCCGGCACCAAAATCAGATGGAGCCATGGATGCCAGAAAAAAAAGCGGCTTAAATCCGCCTGCCCAGCTTCATAAAAGTGACTGACGGAAAAGGTGAAGAAGCCCGCCAACGCCAAAAAGATGATGATGAAAATATAGGCCACCGGCGAATTAAAGTAAGCGCCCCACTCGCGTTTGGCGACGGCCCGAACTTGATTGCACACACTCATGCTTGCTTCCCCTTTCTTCCCTTAGGCGGTTTGGCGTTGGACATCCGCCGTGGTCGTCACCGCGCGGAATACATCGTCCAATCGGCCGGGATCGGCGCGCAATTCCGTCACCAACCATTTGTGCTGCGTCGCCACTTCAACGGCGCGCACCGCCAGCGATTGCTTGTCCCGTGGGATCAAACGCAACACGTGCTGATCGCCCGCGCGGCGTACCACCTCCACCCGCTCCACATCCGGAATTTGCGCGAAGACTGCGGCAATATCCGCATCCCGCGCCACCAATTCCAGCATCAACGTGTTATGGCTGGCGCTGCGCTTTTTCAGGTTTTCCGGCGTGCTATCCAGTTTCAGCCGCCCCTCACTGATGATCATGATGCGCGTGCACAGCGCCTCCACCTCTTCCAAGACGTGGGTGGAGAGCATGATGATCTTATCCTGGGCCATCTGCTCGATCATGTCGCGCACCACTTGCTTTTGATTGGGATCGAGGCCCTCGGTGGGTTCGTCGAGCAGCAGCACCGCAGGATCGTGAAGCAGGGTTTGCGCCAGCCCCGTGCGCCGCCGATAGCCCTTGGAGAGCGTGTCCACCGGCTGATGCCGCACCGAGGTCAGCATGCACCGCTCCATGATTTCCGCCACCCGTTGGTCGCGTTCCTTGCCGCGCAAGCCGCGCAACTCGGCAATAAACCGCAGAAAGCCGCTCACCGTCATGTCGTCATAGAGCGGCGTATTTTCGGGCATGTAGCCAATTTGTCGTTGCGCCGCCACCGGTGCCGACACCACATCCACCCCATTCACCTGCACCGTGCCGGAAGTCGGCGGCAAATAGCCCGCAATCATCCGGATGGTGGTTGTCTTCCCGGCCCCGTTCGGCCCCAGAAAACCCAACACCGTCCCTTTTTCCACGTTGAACGACACATCATCCACTGCCGTTCGCCAACCAAACTTTTTCACCAGATGCTCTACGTTGATCATGCTTGCGTCCTTTGCTCCTCGCTCCGTCCAGCCGGGCTTTTGACCCATGCGTTTGGCCATGAGCAGGCAACATGCCAGATTTTGTAACAAGTTGAAAAGATCGGGATTATACTCGCAAAAACCCGGTTTCTCGCTATTTTTGTGAACCATGGTTGCGCGCAAAATCTTTTTCGTGACATTTATTCGCACCGGTCGCGCGACATTTTGTCCATGAAGATTTATTCCCAAGGAGATTGTCTTAAACCGGGCCGCTACACGGTTCACACCCGGTTTGAGCGCAGCGTATTGCTATTCAATCGCACGGGGCGCGCACTGTTTGTGGTGCCGCCCGCCATTGGCCCCGGACCGCTCAATGTGGTGGTGGCGCGCCCCCATACCTTCGTGCCCCAAGATACGTTGGTGCATCCCACGGCTTGGCCGGTGCCGGTATATGACTCCCGCTTGCCTCGCCTTTCAGTCGCCCCGCGCAAAGAAGTTGCTCAACTCCTCCGCTCCACCCTACCGCGCTTGGCGCCGCCGGATAGCCTGGTCTCGTTGTTTTGGCCGCGACCACAACTGCCCCCCTTCCAACAGCACCGCGACACCATCATCCGCGATGCCCTGCGTGCCGTGGCCCGCCACCGCCTCGCCGCTGGCGCGCGGCGCATTCGCGGCTGCGGCACCGGCCTCACCCCCTCCGGCGATGATTTTCTTTCTGGCT
>CAZNGD010000313.1:0-2591 GCA_964572295.1 uncultured Verrucomicrobiota bacterium | reverse complement strand
TTTCCACAGTGTGGAAAAATCCAACGCCAACGGCCCCCATTTTTCCACAGTGTGGAAAAATCTTTTCCACAGTGTGGAAAAGTTGGCTGGCGCTGCTGTGGCTGGGGCCCGCCGCGGTGTTGGCCAACGACACGCTGGAGTCGTTCGCGCCCGCCAGCGCCGCGGCATGGAAGCCGTATCTGGCGGCGCCCGCCGTCAGCGCCACGGCCGGCGGGTTGGCGTTCCCCGCGCCCTTCTCCACGGGCAAGGACCGCTTCGCGTGGGATAAAACCAGCGCCGCCGATTTGTCCACCGCCGTCGCCTTCGAGCTGGATGTGGCCTGCCCGCACCCGGCGGCGCTGCGCACCCTGGGCCTCTATTTCCGCAGCGGCGCGGGCTGGTATGTGGCCAATCAACCGTTGACCCGCGCCGGTCCGCAAACCCTCACTTTCGCCAAAAGCGATTTCTCCACCGAGGGCCAGCCCACCGGCTGGCACCGTATTGACGGCATCCGTCTCTCCCCGTGGCAGGGCGGCCAGCCGACGGATACCACGCTGGTGTGCACCCGCTTGCGCCGCGTGACGGGCTCGGCGCTGGTGGTCGTGCGGCCCACCAGCTCCTGCCCCGATGCCGCCACGCGCGCCGTCGCCGAAAAAACCGCCGCGCGCGTCAGCGGCTTGTTGCTTGCAGCGGGCATCGGCCACCGGCTGCTGACCGATGACGAGGTGGCCAAGGGCGCGCTGGGTTCCGCCAGCGTGGCGCTGCTGCCGTATAACCCGCAGCCGACGGCGGCGGAGCTGAAGGCGCTGCAGGCGTTCCTCGCGCGCGGCGGCAAGCTGGGCGTGTTTTATGGCGCGTCGCCGGAGCTGGCGACGGCGATGGGATTCAAGTTGGGGCCGTACCTCAAGGCGGAGCGCCCCGACCGCTGGCGGTCCATCGTGTTTGCGGATGTGCGCGGCGGCCTGCTCGCGCCGCGGATTTGGCAAAACTCCACCAGCCTCATGCCGGCCTATCCCGCGCGGGCGGATGCCGCGGTGGCGGCGGTGTGGCATAACGCGCGCGGCGTGCCCCAGCCGGAACCGGCGGTGGTCGTTTCGCCGCGCGGTTTCTGGATGGCGCACATTTTGCAAAGCGATGACCTGCCTTCCAAACGCGAGATGCTCGTGGCGCTCTGCGCGCAACTGGACCCCGGCCTCTGGGCGCCTGCCGCGCGTCGCGCCGCGCAGGAAGCCGGGCAAATCAACGATTACCCCAACCTCGCCGCCGCGGTGGCGGGGATTGGCCGCCAGGCCAATCAGGCGGCGCGGCCGGCGGAGGTGCAGTCGCTGCTGACCGCGGCCGCCAGCCTGCAGCAACAGATGCCGGCCGCGCTGGCGGGCGGGCAGTTCACCCACGCGCTGCTGCTGGCCAAGCGTCAACGCCAATTCCTGCTGCGCGCCGATGCCGCCGTGCAACTGCCCCGGCGCGGCGAGTTCGTCGGCGTGTGGGACCACGACGGCACCGGCTTCGTGCCGGGCGATTGGCCCGCCACGGCGGCCACGCTGGCGGCGCACGGGGTCAATGCCATCTTCGCCAATGTGGCCTGGGGCGGCTGCGCGCACTATCCGTCCAAATATCTGCCGGCATCGAATACGCTGCGGCTCTATGGCGACCAAATCGCCGCCGGGCTGGCCGCCGCGCGCGCCCACGGGCAGCAGTACCACGCCTGGCTGGTGATGGGCAAACTGGATGGCGCGCCGGCCGACTTTGTGGCGCGCATGAAAAAGGAAGGGCGGCTGCAAGTGATGGCCAACGGCGTCACGCGGCCCTGGCTCAGTCCGCATCATCCGGCCAACCGCGCGCTGCTGCTGGCGGTGGTGGGCGAGATGGCCCGCAACTATCCGGGCCTGGCCGGCATCCATTTGGATTACATCCGCCTGCCGGATTCCGCCAGTTGCTACTCCGCCGCCACGCGCGCGCGGTTCGAGGCCGAGACCCGCCGCAAATGCGCGGCGTGGCCCGCCGAGGTCACCGCCGGCGGCAGGCGTCACGCGGAGTTTCGTAAATGGCGCACGGCCGACATCACCGCGCTGGTGCGCGAGGCGCGCGCCACGCTGCGCCGCGCCAACCCCAACGCCAAACTCTCCGCCGCCGTGTACGGCGTGGCCGCGCCCGATGGCGGCAACATCGCCCAGTATTGGCCCGATTGGCTGCGCGCCGGCATCGTGGATTTTCTGGTGCCGATGAATTATACCGAGTCGCCCGCCGAGTTCGCCAACTGGCTGCGCACGCAACAGGCCTATCCCGGCGCGGCCGGACGCATCATCCCCGGCATCGGCGTCACCGCCGATGAATCGCGGCTGGACCCCGCCCAGGTGGTGCGGCAGGTGGTGCTGGCCCGGCAGGCGGGCTGCCCCGGCTTTGTGCTGTTTGCGCTCTCCGGCACCCTGCGCGAAGAAACCCTCCCCGCGCTGCGGCAGGGCATCACCCGCCCGGTTCCGTAGGGCATTTTCATCAATGATGTCGCCGTTTTGTCACGGCATTGGGTTTGGCCGTTGTCAGGCTGCATCGAAATGGCGTTGCTATTCCCGCTTCGCCTTCCTCGGCCAAGCCCAATTCACAACGACCTAGAT
>CAZNGD010000312.1:0-2617 GCA_964572295.1 uncultured Verrucomicrobiota bacterium | reverse complement strand
GCCGCCAACAATCCCGCGCGGTGAAAGAGCCACAGCAAAACCCACACCGTGCACAGACTCAACCACAGCACCATCCACAGCCCGGCGAACGCTTCGCGGCGCAAGGCGGCATCGTTCGCGCGCACGGCATAGGCGGCCACCAGCGCATTCAAGCTGGTCAGGCTGGCCACCAACAACAGATAGTGCAGGCCGGCGTTGAGCGCCAGATAGTCCAGATGCGGCACGTTCAGCCACCACGGCAAAAAAGGCGCGAGCCACGCCGTGATCAGCGTCAACCAGGCCACCCCGCGCGCCTGCGCCCGCCACGAGGCATCGGCCTCCGCCGCGCCATACATCCGCCATAGCCCCCACGCCAACGGCAAAAAGCTGGCCGGCAACCCCACCGCCAACCACGCTGCCGACCCCAGCCGCGCCCAAGCCAGCGCGTGCAGCACGGCCATCAACGGCAGACTCCAAAACGCGCCCGACAACCCCCGCGCCAACTGAAGCCGTTGACCGGCCGATAAACCATTCACGCCCGCCTCCACACTCATGAGCGCCCCGCCAGCAGCTTATGGATTTCCGTCCGCAGGCCGGCCAGAAAACGCGCCTCGCTAAATTGCTCCGCGTGGGCGCGGATGGCCGCCGGCTGCCACTCCCGCCGCGCCGCGCGGCTCACCGCGTCCGCCAACGCTTCCGGCGTTTGTTCCGTAAAAAAGATTCCCGTGGCGCCCGCCACCACGGTTTCCAGCAACCCGCCGCAGCCCAGCGCCACCACCGGTTTGCCACACGCCTGCGCCTCCAACGGCACAATCCCGAAATCCTCCTCGCCGGGAAAAATCAAAAACCGGCAGCCCCGGTACAACTCCCGAATGTCCTCATCCGGCACGCGGCCCAGAAACTCCACATTCGGCGGCGCGCTGGCGCGCAGCGCATCCCACTCGGTGCCCACGCCCGCAATCTTCAACGGCGTGCCCAACCGCGCATAGGCCTGCACCGCCAAATCCACCCGCTTGTACGGCACCAGCGCCGACACAATCAAATCGTACCCCGCGTCCCCCGGCGCCTCGCCGGGCGTGAAAAAGTGCGTTGCCACCGGCGGATACACCACCGCCGCCGCGCGGCCATAAAAAGTTTCAATGCGCTTTTTCACGTGCTGGCTAATCGCCACAAACTGATCCACGCGCTCATTCGCCGCCACATCCCAGCGCCGCAACCGCGCCAGCAACCGATCAATCACCGCGCGCTTGAGCCCGCCACGGCCGAAGTAATCCTCTTGCAGCGCCCAAGCGTAGCGCATCGGCGTGAAGCAGTAGCACAGGTGCTTGGCGCCGGCCGGCGGGCGAATCCCCTTCGCCACGCAATGGCTCGTGCTGATCACCAGGTCCGTGTCGGCCGGCAGACGAAAAGCCTCCATCGCCATCGGAAACAGCGGCAAAAACCAGCGGTAGTGGCGGCGGAATCCCGGCACCCGTGGCAACCCCGACACATGCACCGGGCGACGGCGAATGGCCGCCGAGACTTGCTCCGGCTGATACAACAACGTATACACCTCCGCCGCCGGATACTCGCGGCAAATCAAATCGAGACACCGCTCGCCCCCGCGCATTCCGTTGAGCCAGTCGTGCGCCAACGCCACTTTGAGCGGGCGACTCATGACGCCACCACTTCCGCATAGGTCTGCAACACCGCATCCGCCGCCGTCCGCCAAGAGAACTCCCGCGCCCGTTCCAATCCCGCCGCGCGCAGGCGGGCCGCTTCCGCCGGGTCCGTCAACACCTGCTGCAGCGCCGCCGCCGCCCCCGCCAGATCCTCCGGCGCCACCAACCGCGCCGCCGCCCCCGCCACCTCCGGCAGACTGGCCACATTCGAGCAAACCACCGGCGTGCCGCACGCCATCGCCTCCAGCACCGGCAATCCGAATCCTTCATAACGCGACAGCAGCACCAGCGCATCCGCCTCCTGGTACGCGCGCAGCAACCCCGCCTCATCCAGATAACCCGGCCATTCCACGTGCGACACCACATTCAGCCGCTGCGCCAAGTCCGCCGCCTCCGGATACCGCGCATCCGGCGGCCCCGCAATCCGCAACCGCACATTCACCCCCGCCGCAATCAACCGCGCCAGCACCGCCACCACCCCCGGCAGATTTTTGTAAGGATCGCTGCGCCCCACATACAGAATCGTCTTGGGCTCGCCGCGCGCCGACGGTTTTTCGCCGCCCGGCACATAGCGCGCGTCCACGCCATCCGCCGCCACCCGAATCCGCGCCGCCGCCACCCCCAGCAGCCGCTGGATGTCGCGCTTCGCCGATTCGCTCCCCGTCACCACCCGATCCACCCGCCGCGCAATTTCGTGCATCAACGCCTTATACACCGGAAAAAACCGGGTCTTGAGCGCGCGCGGCGTGAACTCCGGATGCACCATGGGAATCAGATCATGGATGTTGCACACCGCGCGGCTCGCCCGCGGTTCGCGCCGTGCAAACGCGGGCAGTGGAATCATGAAGTTGGTCGAATGGTACACCGCCACGCCGCGCGCCCGCAGCAGCCGTGCCACCGCCCATTGCCCCCGGAGCGCGAACGGGCCATGCGGCACACTTTCACGCGCAAGGTATGCAAGTGCTGCAACAATTTCA
>CAZNGD010000311.1:0-2617 GCA_964572295.1 uncultured Verrucomicrobiota bacterium | reverse complement strand
CGCGGACGGATTCAATGGCCCGGCGTAATACGGCGGAGCGGTTATAGGTGCTGGTGATGACGCTGACTTTGGGCATCGGGGTTAGGCGGAGGGGACGGCGGTCAGCTCTTTCAGCACCGCCAAAGCGGCGGTGACGTCGGAGGGCACCAGCACCAGGCCTTTTTCATCGCCGGGGCCGCCGGCGGAATAGCCATATTCGATGTTCAGGTTGTGGGCGGCCAGGGCGGTTAGCATGCGCGCCAATTCGCCGGGCTCGTTGCTCACGCGAATCAAGAGCACTTCGCGCGCGGCAACCAGTTCGCCGGAGTCTTCGATCAATTGGCGGGCCTTCTCGGTATCGTCCACGATCAGCCGCGCGTAGCCGTGGCCTTCGGTGTCGGCGAGTGTCAACGCATAGATATTGACCCCGTGCTTGGCGAGAAATGTGGTCAATGCCGCGAGCGTTCCCTTGCGGTTATCAATGTACACCGTCAGTTGGGTTCCGCGGGCAAAAATCATGTTGGTTGGGCCCATGGCGACCTCCCTCAAAACACCAAGCGGGCGGCTTGCAGACGGCGGCCCAATTCATCCAGCACGCGGGCATCGTCGGTCCGCCCGGCGGATTCGAAGGTGGCGCCGAAGCGCAGGAATGCGCCGGCATCATCCCAGGGCACGGTGGAGATGCCGTGTTCGGTGATCAGGAATTGCGACGCCTCCTCGGCATTGGCAAAGGTCCGGCCATCGGCGGTGCCCTTGGGCGCGGGCACATACAGATAAAAGGTTCCGCCGGGCATCCGCGCGTGGAAGCCTGCGGCTTTGAGCACCTTGACGAGACCGCGCAACCGCCGCTGGTAGTGGGCGCGGATTTTCTCGGACAGTTTTTGATCGGCGATCCCCGCGCCAGCGGCCACTTGGATGGCTTTGAATTGGCCGCTATCGGTGTTGTCCTTGACCTCGGCCACGGCGGCCACGGTCCGGGCGGCGCCGGCGACAAAGCCCAGGCGCCAGCCGGTCATGTTGTAGCTTTTGCTCATCGAGTGCAGTTCAATGGCCGCCTCCTTGCCGCCGGGGCGCGACAAAATGGAAAGCCGCTCGCGCCCGTAAATGAGTGTGGCGTAGGCGGCATCCTGCACGATCAGGATGTTATGCCGTTGGGCAAAGGCGATCAGCTCATCAAAGAACTCGGGCGTGGCGGCCGCGCCGGTGGGGTTGTTGGGGTAATTGACGTAGAACAACTTCACGCGGGAGAGATCGGTTTGTTCCAGCGCCCGGAGGTCGGGGAAAAACTTGTTTGGGGCCAGCAGCGGCACGGGGATGACGGTTCCGCCCACATAGCGGGTGTGGGTGGCCATGACGGGATAGCCGGGGATGGTGGCCAGCACGGCATCGCCGGGATTGACAAAGCACAACGGCAGCATGGCCAGCGCCGGTTTGGAGCCGATGGTGTGATTGATTTCGGTGGCGGGATCCAGGTCGGTCACGCCAAAAAAGTCGGCCATATATTTGGCGGCCGCCACTTTGAATTCCGCAGTGCCGTTATCGGCATAGCCGCGGTTGGCGGGGTCATCCACCGCTTTTTTCAGGGTTTGGCGAATCGCCTTGGGGGCCATTTGGTCGGGTTCGCCCACGCCAAAATCGAGCATCTCCATGCCGGGGTGGGCGGCTTGGGCGGCGCGCTTGGCCCGTTTGATCTTCTCAAACTTATAGATGGCCGTACTTTGCCCGAACTGGGCCCCGCCGATCCGCTCCGCAAACAGGTTCTGGATATCCATCGGTCTCCTCGCTTTCCAAATGGCGATGATTATTCATGGCGGGCCTGCTTTGTCCACCGCATTTCGCGCCGCCAAACTTTAGCATTGTGTTCCCCTCTTCTTTTTGGCATCAACGGCAACCTGTTGTCCATTTTTACCGAACAGGAGTCATTCATGAATGTTTTGCACGTCATTGCCAACCCGCGCCCGGCGGATACCTCGGTATCCAAGAAGCTGGCGTTTGAATTTTTTGCCGCGTTGATGGAGAAAAATCCCGACGTGGTGGTGAACAATGTGGACCTCTACCAGAACAAGCCGCCCTACGTCAGCTCCGAGGCGTTGAACTATTTCTGGGGCCCGGTGGCCAATCCGGCCTATATCCCCTCCAAGGCGGAAGAAACCGCCGCCAATTTTTCCAACAACAATGCGCAAGCGCTGGTGGATGCCGACGTGCTGGTGTTGACCATGCCCGTTTGGCTCAACAGCTACCCGGCCATCCTCAAGGCCTGGCTGGACCAGGTGCTGGTGCCCGGCAAGCTGTTCACCTTCGGCCCCGACGGTGTCATTCCCACCCACCACCTGCGCACCGTGGTGCTGCTGGTGTCTTCCGACCAGGTCTACAAAGAAAACGACGCCACCGACGGCCTGACCCCCGCCATCCGCGCCATCTTCTCTTACATCGGCGTGGAAGACGTCCAGATTGCCTGGGCTGATGGCCAGGATTCGTCGCGCCACTTCGACACCGAGCAGCGCCGCGAGATGGCGCTGGAAGCCGCCCGGGAAATCGCGGAAGACCTCGCCGAACAGATCTAGCACACCCGCCCCCCCGGGCCGCCGGGGCGGCGGGGGGGGGGGGGGGGGGGGGCGCGCCCCCCGGGGGGCGCCCG
>CAZNGD010000310.1:0-2644 GCA_964572295.1 uncultured Verrucomicrobiota bacterium | reverse complement strand
GCGACGTGAACAAAATCGTCGCCGCCAGCCGGTTCAGCGCCGCGTCGCGGTCGGTCAATTGCCGCCCGTCGCGCCCCGGGTTCGCCGTCAGCTCGTCAATGTAGGCGATGTCGTCGTGGCTCTCCAAATAATTCACCGGCTGCAACGGATTCAGCGCCCACAAATCCACCGAGCCGAACACGCTGCCCTTGAGCCACTCGCGGTTGCCCTGCCCGCGCACGAAATCCTTGGCCGCATAGCGGAAATCATTGTTCCACGCCGACCACCCCGTGCCGCGCAACTGATATTTGTTCTCGCCCCGCCCCGGACTCCACGGCTCCGAAATCAGGATGGCCTTGGGATTGATCGCCCGCGCCCGGTCCCGAATGGCCAACATCGTTTCCATGTCAATCAGCTCCGCCAAATCCAGCCGGAAACCATCCACATGAAACTCGCGCAGATAATATTCAATGTTGTCCAAAATCAGTTTGCGCATCATCGGCGCTTCGGTCTTCACGTCATTGCCGCACGCGCTATGATTGGAATGCCCCAACTCCGCGTTGAGCCGGAAATAATATTTCCTGTCCAGCGTCTCAAAAATATTCGGCCCGCCCACATGGTTGTACACCATGTCGAGAATCACCGCGAAACCCTGGTTGTGCAGATCGTTCACCAGTTGCTTCAACTCGTAGAACCCCGAACCCTTTTCCGGTTCCAGCGCGTAGGACGACTCCGGCGCGAAAAAATACACCGTGGCATAGCCCCAGTTGTACGGGTCCGGCCCCTCCCCAAACTCGCTCACCGGCAGCAATTCCACCGCATTGACCCCCAGCGCCTTCAAATGATCCAGCCCCGTGCCCGTGCCCAACGATGCCGCCAACCCGGCAAACTTGCCCCGCTTCGCCGCCGGCACCCCCGACGACGGATGCACCGTCATCCCGCGCACATGGCATTCATAGATCACCACATCCTGCGGGTCCGGCGTCTCCCACGCCTGATCCGTCCACCCGCGGAACCATTGATTGGTCGCCGCCGGGTCCACCACAATCGTCAACCCGTCGGCATTCGTCGCCGCCCGGCCATACGGATCCCCCACCACCGCCGCCGGATCAAACGACTCCCCATCCCCCGTCGGCCCATCCACGCGGAAGCCGTAGAACCGCCCCACATCCGGCCCGCGCGTGGTGATTTCCCACACGCCATCCGCCGGGTCCTGCCACATCCGGAACTCTTCCGCCGGTGGAAAACGCTGGAACGTCGGAGTCCACGTCACCGCCATGGGCCGGTCAAAGAAACACAGCCAGGCATTCCGCGCGCGCGGCGCAAACAGCCGGTACGTCGTCGTGCCCCGCTCCCGGTCCAACGTCACCCCCAGCGTCTTGTCGCTACTCAACCGGTCCAACACCCCATCCGGCGTCGTCATCACCCCCAGCGTCCGCGCCGTCACCCCATCCAACTTCAGGACGTAGCTTTGCTTCAGGTCCAGCGGCGCCGCCGTATGCACCCGGATTTCCGCGCCCCCGCTGCGCACAATATCCAACTTCAGGTTCACACTCCCCTTGCCATCCGGCAGCGCATTCAGCGCATCCTCCGGCGGCGCCAGCCACTCCGTGCCATTCAGCACAAACTTGAACACCAACTCCTTCTCGCCCGGCGGCAACCGCATCCCGCCCAACTGCGCCGCCAGCTCCCACGTCCCCGCCAAGCGGCCGCGCTTCAGCGCCCACTTGCCCCCGCCCCCGCCGCCATCCCACCCCGTAAAATTACCCGCCACCACCACCTGCGTCGTCCGCGCCAGCTCCAGCCCATACGCCGCCTGATCAAAAATAAACGTCACCATCCCCCGCGACAGCAGATACCCGCTGCGCCGCGCATCCTCCTCCGCCGTCACCACCTCCGTCCACGCCACCGGCACCGCCGGCTCCAGCTCCGCCCGCGGCTGAATCCCCGCCGGCAAACTCTGTTTGAAAAAAACGCGAATCAACGTGAAGTCATCAATCGCCGCCCGTTGAATCATCGCCGGCGGCCGTTCAATAATCCCCTCCAGATTAATCGGCAACACGCGGTTCGCGCCACTCTCCCACTCCCCATCCACAATAAACTTGAACTCGTAGCGCCCCAGCCGCGCCTGCAAATCGCGCACATCAAACTCCCACCCCCCCGCCACATCACGCCGCAGCGCCAGCGGCACCTGCCACATATCCCACGACCCGGAAATCTGGACATTCGTCACCGCCGCCGGCGCCTCATAACGCAACAACGCCGACGGCTCATTACCCAGGATTGGCCGCCACTCCGCGCGCTGCACCGGCTCCCCGCGCGCCACCATACCCCCCACACTGGCCACCCCCAGCCAGAGACACATTCCCAAAACTGAACCAACACGCCACATGGAGGGCAGCGTTATCGCAAATACCCCCCGCCCCGTCCCAAGTTTCTCACCCCCCCCAGGCGTTCCGCCCCCCTCAAAAATTGGCGCGTGCGGCTTCCACCCCGATCCCCTACGGTACACCCCACCATGCCCGGCGGGATGAATGTGATACCGCCGACCCAGCCATGGGAGGCATCGATGAAGTCCACCGCATGATGATTGATGTTGCTGCTGTTCTCGATCGGCGTCCAGCTGCTCGCCATCGCCGCCTGCACCGGCATCATGAGGAGCACG
>CAZNGD010000309.1:0-2661 GCA_964572295.1 uncultured Verrucomicrobiota bacterium | reverse complement strand
GCCATTGCGCTGGGTGGCGGCCTTTATTTGCTGATTGCGCGCCTCGCCCATTTCAAGGAGTTGGGCTTCGTGCTGGAGGCCTTGCGCGCTCGTCGGCAAAAGCGCGTGGCGGCATCCTGACCGCGATTGCCCCGCCGGGGGGGGGGCTCAGTCCCACGTGGGCGGCTGGCCGGTGGTGGCAATAACCGCGCGCCATAAATCGCCTTCGGGGTCCACCTTCTTACGGCTGGCCGTGGCCAAACTCACCGGCACATGCACATAGACGCTGTACCAGTCGCCAATGATCAGGTTGGTTTTGCCGGCCATGGCGGCATGCACCGCGTTGCGCGCGAAGTCATCGCAGAGCCGCGCATCCTGCGAGTTGGCCCGCACCGAGCGAATGACGTAGGACGGCTCCATATACTTCAGGTTGACTTCGGTTTTCTGCTCGCGGAAATAATCCCGAATCTTGTCGCGCAGGAAGGTGCCGATGTCCGCCTGCAGCCGATTGCCGGAGGCATCCACCCGCAGCTCGGCGGCCAGCAGGTGTTGGCCCGCACCCTCCGCCACCACCACGACGGCATGCCGCCGCGCCACGACGCGCCGGTGTAGCGCGGCCAGAAAACCGCGCGGCCCATCCAACTGCAACGGCACTTCCGGAATCAGCACCATGTTGACCTCCTGCGAGGCCACGGCCGCGCCGGCGGCAATAAATCCGGAATCGCGGCCCATCAGCTTGACCAAGCCAATGCCGTTGGGCGCCCCCTTGGATTCGTTGTGCGCCCCATCCAAAATTTCCCGCGCCATTTCAATGGCCGTGTAATAGCCGAAAGTCTGCCGTACAAATTGCAGGTCGTTGTCAATCGTCTTGGGCACGCCCACCACGGCGATTGGCCACCCGCGGCGCGTGATTTCTTCGGCGATGGCCTGCGTGCCCTTTTGGGTGCCGTCGCCGCCAATGCAAATCAGAATGTCCACCTGCTGCGCGCGGAGAAAGTCCACCATTTCATTGATGTCCTGCTGGCCGCGCGACGACGATAAAATCGTGCCGCCATCGCGGTGAATGTCTTCCACCATGGCCGTGGTCAGGGGGACCGGCGGCTCGCCGCGGGCGGTCAGGCCGCGAAACCCATGCCGGATGCCCAGCACCTCGCGCACGCCGTAGTTGTGATGCAGTTCAAGAAAGGCCGACCGAATCACATTGTTGAGGCCGGGGCAAAGGCCCCCGCAGGTGACAATGGCCGCGCGGGTGGCCGCCGGATCAAAAAATAATTTTTGCCGCGGGCCTGCTTTTTCAAAAAAGACCTGGCTATCCGGCGGCGAGCCGGGGAGGATTTCCACCTGATGGCGCACGCGGGTTTTGTCCGAAACAAAATTGCCGATGTAATCACCGCAGCTGGTGTTGAGCGCCAGTGGCGAATCGTAGCGGCAGGGGCCCAGGCTCTGGATGGTGGTGTCAAAATCGGTGGCCATGGCGAATTCCTCTGTGTGTGTCAGGACTGGGGGCGGGCGCTCAAGCGCAGGCGGTAGGTGATGGCGCGGGAAGAGTTGGGCGGCAAGGTGAGGTTGAATGTCAGCTCCCGCGTGCTGAGGGTGCAGGGCACGGAGGAGCGCACCAGATTCCATTGTGCGGGGGTGCGCGGCTGCTCAATCACCTGAATGCGGACGGGTGATGTCAGGCCGTTGGTGAGGGTGATGGTGTAGTCCACCTGCCGGGAACCTTCGGGCAACGGCTCTTC
Organism: uncultured Verrucomicrobiota bacterium; assembly: GCA_964572295.1. GTDB lineage: Bacteria > Verrucomicrobiota > Kiritimatiellia > CAIQIC01 > Lenti-01 > CAZNGD01. Next base: position 943 of record CAZNGD010000309.1, on the reverse strand, counting down.
CACTCCCATCTGCCGAGTGGCGCGCACCGTTTCAACCGTCCCCAAGTCCAGCTCCAGTGTGCCGGGAAAGGGGGTGTGCCGCACGCGGCCCGATTGGAAAGGCGCGCCGCGTGCCGCGCCCAGAAAAAGGTCCGCGCGACCGGGCGGCAAGGCAAAGCCCAGACCCATGGCGGCAGTATTGGGGATTTGCAGCACGCGTTGCAGCGGCCGGCCGCCCTGCGGCGTGGGGGCCTGAATGACTGCGGAGTGGCAAACATGCAGGATTTGCGCGGGCTTGCGCGTGACGCGCGCAAAGCGGACTTCCGCCTGGCCGTGCGCCGGGATGCGGGCATCCACGTCCAGCGGATACGTCGCGGGGACCAGCGGCTCCGGCGTGGGCGGCTGACGCCATAGGTCGGAGAGTGGGTTGTCGTGGTCCAGCGCCAGCAGGCCGAAAGGTTTGGGCGGCGGCAGGAGCGATTCATCCGGCCCCACAATGGCCACGCGCGCGTCAAGAAAAGCTGCGGCGGTGTTGTTTTGGATTTGCAAGAACGCATCCAAATCCACCTGCACCGACTCGATGGATTCCGGCCCAATGCCGCGCACAATCACGCGATAAAAAGCCCGCCAGTGAAAGTCGGGCAACCGGTAGGTCAACGAATGCCCCAGCAAATCGGACATTGGTTCCGCCAGCGTGATTGCGATGTGCGGCCGCACGGGGGGGGGGGGCGGTGCGGGATGGGGGCTGCCAGCGGATGGGGGTATCCGCCGCAGGCGCGGCGGGTTCGTCACCCAGCCAATGCCATTCCAGCATGGGCCACGGGCGGCGGACATTCCACACTTGCAGGGTATCGAGCGCGCATTGCGCAGGCGGATTCGTCCACACCAGGCGCGTGAGCGCTTTCTCGCCGGAGGGGGGAAAGGATTCCCGGACCCACGCCCAGCCGGGGCCTACGGTCAGCAG
>CAZNGD010000308.1:0-2671 GCA_964572295.1 uncultured Verrucomicrobiota bacterium | reverse complement strand
ACCTCAACGGCGGAATCGTGCCAACGCAATTTCCTCCGAGATCAGGAAGTCTGAACAGGGCTGAAATAATTTCATTTTGTTGCAGAGCAAATAGTTGAGGAATTTGACGGATTTTTCATCAGTTGTCAGCCATGTTGCCCTGAGGCGCGACGATTCCAGCCCGTCTGCTTTGTTCTGCGGGGTTCGCAGGTTGCCAAATCAGCTTCACCCCGCACGTCTCCCATCCGGGCCGGACTTGTCGCGTGAATTATTCAGGCTAACCTTTCAAATCCGAAGTCCGTGTCGCTACGGGGTTGAAACGGCTGTTATATAAACAGGGTCGGGCCGCTTTCCTTGGCGCGGGCGATAAAGGTGGCGACACCAGCGACTTCGTCCACGTCAATCAGTTCGTCGCGGGTGAGGCCCATGATGCCCATGGCCATGTCGCAGGCGATAAACTTGACACCCAGCGCGCGGGCCTGGTGCAGCATCTCGGGCAGGGTGGCCACGTTTTGTTGCGCCATGACGTGTTTCATCATGGCGGTCCCCAGGCCGGCCATGTGGAGCTTGGAGAGCGCCAGTTTTTGCGCGCCGCGCGGGAGCATCCAGCCAAACAGGCTGTTGAGGAGGCTCTTTTTGACCTGCGGGCCGGGATGCTTGCGAAGTACGCTCAGGCCCCAGAAGGTGAAGAAGATGCTGACGTTCATCCCCGTGGCGGCCATGCCGGTGGCGATGATGAGGGCGGCAAGGGCTTTGTCGAGATCGTTGCTGAAGAGCACCATGGCGCCCGCTTGGGCGGCGGTGGCGCCGGTTGCCGCCTTGGGCGCGGCGCCTTTGCGCAGGATGGCTTCCAAATGGGTGGGGGTCGGCGTGAGTTTGCAGACCTTATGCCCGGAACTGGCGGCCCAGTTGGTGAGGTCGGGCGCAAAACTGGATTGCGCGAGAACCTTGATGACGGCACCTGCGCCGAGCGCATCGAGCTCCTGCCTGATGCGAACCACGGGGCCGGGGCATTGCAAGGGCCGCACATCCACCACGGTGGCGGGTTCCTCTTCCGCGGTATCGAGCCGGGGGCCGCCTTCGCTGCCGGTGGAGGCCAGCGCAATTTGGGCATCGGTGGGCATCCACATGCCGGGCTGGAATTGTTTCCACGTCAGATAGCCGCCGGAGAGGTTGGCGACGTTGTAGCCGAGCTGGCGGAGGATGCGTTCGGCGACATAGCCGCGCAGGCCCACCTGGCAATACACCACAATTTGGCGGTCCTTGGGCAGCTCGAACAGTCGCGAGCGCAGTTTGTGCAGCGGGATATTGACGGAGCCGGCCAGGGCGCCTTGCGGCAGCTCGGCGGGTTCGCGCACATCGAGCAACAGGGCGCCGGTGGGGAGGGCGTCGGCGTGGGCCAGTTGGGTGGCGCCGTCGAGTGCGTTGGTGGCAATCATGCCGGCGACGGTGATGGGGTCCTTGGCCGAGCTGAATGGCGGGGCGTAGCACAGCTCCAGCTCCGCCAGTTGACGCACGGTCATGCCCGCGCGCATGGCGGTGGCGAGGACATCGGCGCGCTTGTCCGCGCCGTCCGCGCCGATGACCTGTCCGCCGTAGATTTGGCCATCGCGGCCAAAGAGCAGTTTGATGTGCAGCGTGGTGGCACCGGGATAGTAGCCCGCGTGGGAACCGGCATGCACGTACACCTTCTGATAGGCCTTGTCCATGGCCTTCAACCGCGCCTCGGTATGCCCGCAACTGGCGGCGGTGAGTTGCCCCACCTTGACGACGGACGCGCCGAATGTGCCTTCGTAGCGGCGCACGCCGCCGAGCAGGTTATCGGCCACAATCCGCCCCTGGCGGTTGGCGGGGCCGGCGAGCGGGACGGCGGTGGGGGCGCCGAACACGGGGTCCATCACCTCCACCACATCGCCGAGGGCAAAAATATCGGGGTCGGCGGTGCGCATGGTGGCCTCGGTAAGGATGTGCCCCTTGGGGCCCACGGCGAGCCCGGCCGCCACGGCCAGCGCCGAGTTGGGTTTCACGCCCACGCACAGCGCCACGAGATCGGCCGTCCACGAGCGGCCATCCTTGACGGTGGCGGTCACGCCGCCGCCGGGGGCCGGGGCAAAGGCGGACACCGCCGCGCCCAGCTCCACCACAATGCCCGCGATGCGCAGCTCTTCGGCCAGTAGGGAACTCATTTCCTCGTCCATGGTCGGCAAAAGCTGCCGGCCCATTTCGAGCAGCGTGACGCTCAAGCCGCGATGGCGCAGGCTTTCGGCCAGTTCCATGCCGACAAATCCGCCGCCGACCACGATGGCCTTTTGGGCGCCAGCATCGAGCTTCCTGGCAATGCGGTCCATGTCTTCCAATGTCCACAGTGGCAGGACTTCGGGCAGGTCCGTGCCGGGAAGCTTCAGGGCCATGGGCGAAGAACCGGTGGCAATGACCAGTTTGTCGTAGCGCTCGACGCTTTCCACGCCGGTTTGCCGATTGAGGATGCGGACGGTCTTCTTTTCGCGGTCAATGGCGGTGACTTCATGGAACACGCGCACATCCACATTGAAGCGCGCGCGGAAGTCTTCGGGAGTCATGACCAGCAGCCAGCTCCGCTCCGGGATGATTTTGCCGAGGTGGTAGGGCAGGCCACAGTTGGCGTAGGAAATGTGCGGGCCGCGTTCGAGCAGGACAATTTCCGCAGTTTCAA
>CAZNGD010000307.1:0-2750 GCA_964572295.1 uncultured Verrucomicrobiota bacterium | reverse complement strand
GCCGCCTGCGCGGGCAGCAAGGCACAAAGGGCAATAGTGAGAACAACGGGGATCAACAACTGCCGCAGCTTCATAGGGAACAACCTCCAGTTAGCGTTTTCTAAACTCCAGTCTGCACGACAGCCTACACGCTCGTATAAGAGTCGCCAAGAATATTTGAGTAGCGGCAGGTGAACCGTTTCGACGGGTTTTGGGGGGTGCAAGAGCCCCGTGCATGGTTGTCAGTTCCCCGGCAACGTAGCGTTATCGGGTCTACGGAAAGAAGCCGCCCCCCCCCCCGGCGACGATGGGGGCGGGCGGAATGTGCGTCATCACCCGAAGCGGATCAGCTTGGGCGTGTCGGCCATCAATAGCGCGGCGGACGCTGGCCGGGGCCGCGATGATGCGGCGGCGGCGGCCCATAGCGCCGTGGCATCGGGTAATGCCCCGGGCCGTAATAATAAACCGGCGGCGGCGGTGGGGCCGGGTAGCCATAAAATACGGGCGGCGGCGGCGGCGGGGGCGGGGCGACATAGACACAGCCGCCGTCGGCGGCGGAGGCCAGAATCGAGCCGGCCACTACGCCGATCAAGGCGCCGGCAAGGATGTCGCCCGTGCGGTTGCGGGCCATGGCGCCCAGCGGCGCGGCCAGCGCGAACGCGAGGGCGAGGGTGGTGATTTTGGCGGTGGTGCTGGCTTTCATGGCGCTTCTCCTGAATTGGGTTTCACTCCACATAGTCGCCCGCGCCCCCGCCAAGGTTACAGGCCCGCCACCCGGCGCATCCGAGGCTTGCTTTTGCGGCGCAAGCGGATTATTCACCGCGCCATGAAACAGCATGATGGATTGGGTCGGGGCGGCCGCACGTGGCGCGCGGCGCGGGCGCTGGCGGCAGTCGCGGCCTTGGCCGTGGGCAGCGGGTGGGCGGCCACGCCGGCCATCGGGCAGGACGAGCCGCCAGCAGTCGCGGAATGGGCGCTGGACCCAGTGCTCTGGTCGGCGGATGCGGCGACAGTGACTCTCCACCTGCGGTCGCACGGCTTCCGGCCCGTGGGCGAGTCCGGCGGGCTGCGCGCCATGCCCGTGCGTGGCCCCGTGTTCGGTCAGCAGGCGCTCGAAGGTCTGGCCTCGTTCCAACAAGAACGCCTCGCCCTGTTGGGCGTGATGCTGTATAGCCGCGGCGATGCCGGCGAATTGGCCGAACCGGACTTTTTCCACCGGAAAACCGATTTGGCCCAGCGGTTGGCCAACTGGGCGGGAGGGCCGGGCTTCCCCCAAAAACCGCTGGCCAACGGTGGCACCACGCAGGAAAGCCACGTCTGGACCAAGGGGAGCCTGCGCTTGGATTTGGAATGGGCCCATACCCGCAAGGCCCGCACCCCCGCAGGCGATGTCAGCAAGTTCCGCGCGGAGTACATCCGCCTGCGACTCCGGCGCCACGACGCCACGCAGCAGGCGCGCTTGGCCGGCGGCATCGCCCAGACCCCCGCCGCGAACACCCGCAAGCCGTTTCTGACTCTCTTTGACCTGCGCGCGCGGGTGCAAACCCTCCCCGATGGTTCCCACCTCGTGACCGGCGTGCCCATGGTGGACCAGGGCCCCAAAGGCTATTGCGTGGCCGCCACCGTCGAACGCGCCCTGCGCTTTTTTGAGCGCGACTTCGATCAACACAAAATGGCCCAGATGGCCGATACCAGCGCCGACGGCGGCACCCGTATCGAAGGCATGCTGCAAGCCCTCCGCCGGATGTCCACCGCGCTCGATATCCGCGTGGTCGAGCTCTATGGCGCCGAAAGCGGCACCGAAGCCTACGACGACCCCGCCGCCCGCCGCCGCCTGCTCATCCCCAAAAACCTCGCGCGCACCATCAAGGAATACAACCGCGCCGCCCAACGCGCGCGCCAGCCCGAAATTGCCGACCTCGCCGTGGCCCGCAGCGCTTCCGTGGACGACATTTATAACCTCATGGACCGCGCCATCCTCAAGGATGCCCGCAACAGCCGCGCCCTTGATCGCGATAACTTTTTCCGGCAGGTGCAGCGCCATGTGGACCTCGGCATTCCCCTCGCGTGGAGCCTGCTGGTCGGCCTGACCCCCGAAGCCGCCGAAACCGTCGGCATTCATGGCGTGGCTGGCCACATGCGCATGATCATCGGCTACCACCCCGCCACTCGCGACATCCTCTATTCCGACAGTTGGGGCCCCGGCCACGAACAAAAGCGTATGACACTCGAAGATGCCTGGGTCGGCACCACGGGCCTCTTCGCCATCGTCCCCCGCGAGTTCCGCTATGAGCGCATTTGAAGAAATAATGCGGATTTGATGTGGGCCGCCGTTGTGCCGGCGGCGGGATTTCCAACCGAAAACCCTTCAACGCAAGCGACGCAAAAGGTCGCAAGCGCTTTCTTGTCGGCTGTCATGGCTGTTCTCCTGTAACCTGCAACCTGACACCGTCTTCCCACCGTTGTTCTTTCCTGCCCGGCTGTCATGGCTGTTCTTGTCGGGCTTTTGTAGGGGGGGAATGGTTGAGGGACGAAACCTTCCCGCCGGGCAAGGCTGGAAGATCTGCGACCATTCCCGCCCTGCAATCCAACCGGAATCGGTTTTTGAGTTGCCCGCGGCTGGCACCCGGAAAAAACGAAAGATCCGAAAAAGGGCTTGCGCCGCGCCTTGAAGCGTCTATAGTCCCCCGTGTTTTGCCGCCATCGCGGCCAAAACCGGGGCGTGGCTCAGCCTGGTAGAGCGCTTGGTTCGGGACCAAGAAGTCGCTGGT
>CAZNGD010000306.1:0-2766 GCA_964572295.1 uncultured Verrucomicrobiota bacterium | reverse complement strand
GGCGGAGTTGCCGCGTGAGGCGCAATCGCTGTTTCTGTTGCCGTACGCAATGACGGCCTATGTGCTGTGGCGGGCGAAGGAAATCGGTTTCCGGCAGGCCACGGAATAAATCCGCCCGCATTCACGCGGGACTTTTGTCGTGCGGGAATGGTTGCGGAACGATACCTTCCCGCCGGGAACGGCTGGAAGGTCTGCGACCGTTCCAGCCCACAATCCCATCCGGATGCGGCGTTCACGCGGGGAAAACGCCGTTATTCCCAAGGCAGCTTGCGGATGGGTTTGTCGTTGTCGTTATCTTTGATGGGCTCGGGGTGGGGCGGGAGATGTTCTTCAATGACCGCGAGCAGGGCGCGGCCTTCGGGGTCATCCGGCATGGCGGCGAGGTAGCGGTTCATGGGTGACAGCGCGCGCTGGTATTGCTTGAGGCGCACGAGGGCGTTGGCCCATTTGTAGAAACGCTCGTAGCGGAAGGGGGCGATTTCCTCCACCTTGTTGAAGCATTGGGTGGACAACTTCCAACGGCCCAGCACGCAGTAGAGCGTGGCCAGTTCCTCCCACAGCAGCGGGTTTTGCGAATTGCGCTTGATGGCCGCTTGCAGGACATCCACCGCCTCCTGTCCCAGCTTGGCTTTTTGCAGCGCCAGGGAGAGGGCGATGGCGACTGCGGAGTTCCATGGATCGCGCGACTGGGCATACTCCAGCCACGGTTGCGCCAGGAGCGGCTGGCCGCGGGTGGTGAGTTCTTCGCCGATGAACAGCGCGGCATTCACATCGTAATAGCCGGGGTAATCCGGCCCCTTGAGGAACGCGATGCTTTCGTCGGTCTCGGCACCGGCGATCGTTTGCAGGAAGGCCAGCAGCGCGCGTGGTTCGTAGCGGTGCGGCCAGAGCTGGTGGGCGCTGCCGGCGGCTTGGGCGGCCTCGTTGGTGGCGCCGGCGTTGAACAGATACCAGCCCGCGCGCGCGGCGAGCCAGCCATCGGCCGGGTGGAGGGCCAGCCGCCGTTTGAGGATGGCCTTGGTGTTGGCGGGGGAGAGCCCGGCCACGCGGGCCTCGGCGGCTTGGCGGTCGGTCTGCACCTGCTGGCGATAGGCCGCGTTATCCACCTGCCGGTTGAAGGGCGGGCGCAATTGCTGGGTCAGGACGGTCTTCAGGACGGCGGCGTGGCCCCACGGCTCATAGAGCAGCTCGGCGGCGAGAGTGCGGGCATCGGGGAGCGCGCCGGTGGGGATGGCATCGAACGCCTGCCGCGACTCCAGGCGCGCGAGCACGGCGGCGGCCAGCAGGTTGGCGCCGGCAAACGTGAAGTGCGCATGGTCCAAAAAATACTCATGCCCCGGCACGCCGTTCGAGGAGCTGAGCGCAAAATGTTTTTCCAAATCCAGCAACGACACGCCGGCCTCGTCCGCGTCCGCGCGGATCATCTGGTTTTGTCGCGAATCGGTGCGCAGGCGCAGGCTGTCGGCATCGCGGGCGCGGACGAAGAAATCGAACGCCTCGGCGGTACGGCCATCGGCCAGCGCGAGGCGTGCGGCGCGGAAGAGCGCGGCGGCGTGGGTGGGATTGCGGCGGATGACATCGGCATGGAGGCGGGCGGCCTCGTCGGTGGCGCCGGCGGCCTCGGCGGCGATGGCGTTGCGCAGTATTTCGCGCACCTGCTGGGCGGCGGCTTCGTCGGTCAGATAGGTGGTGATGAACGGATCGCAGTTGCGCAGGTTGACCGGCACGGTGCAGACAATCACTTGCGGCGCGGCGGCTTTGGCCAGGCGCAGGATGGCCCGCAGGTTGCGGTTGAAGGCGCGATAGGCGCTTTTCAGCCGCGGGTCATCCGGCGCCAGCCGCCCTTTGAGCATCAGCGGCTCCTGACTGCGCCACACATTAAGGTCCACGCGCGCGGGCGCCAGGCGCGCGGCCCCGCCAGCCAACAGTTGCGAAACGTGCGTGCGCGAGAACAGCACCAGCGCGCGCGCCAGCCGTGCGCTATGGTGGAACCAGCCCAGCGTGGAGGCCGGGCCGTAGGGCCCCGCGATTTCCTCGTTGCCGATCATGACCACGACCGCCTGCGGGCGCAGGCGTTCCAGGTCGCGCGCCACTTCGCGCATGATGTGGGAGTTGCCGCCTTCCAGCGTCAGGTGGATCACCTCCACGGGCCGGTCGGGGTAGCGTTGACGCAGCATGAGTTCCAGTTGCCGGCCGGGGCCGAAGGACGGGTCCGGCTCGCCCATGAGCGCGGAACCGCCCAGCAGGCAAACGCGCAGCGTGCCGGGCGGCGGGTTTTGGCGGGCGACCACGGGCAACGGGCTGGGGGCGGTGCGCGGCGGATAAAAGCGGTAGGTGAAGAACGGATTATCCCGCCAGACCGGTTCGCCATCCACCTCATCCGCGACGAGGAAGCGGCTGCCGCATTCGGGCAGGGCGTAGGCGCAAATGACTTCCAGCACGAGGAACAGCGCCACCCCCGCCGCCACGGCAATGCCCAGCCGGCGGGCCCAGCGCCAGAGGCCGGCCAGGAAATAGGGGAGATCGGGTTGGTTGGCGAGCAGATTCATTTTCTGCGAATGAGGCGAATATAGGAAAGGGCGTTCATTTTGTAAAGCCAGCGGACGGCAGGGGGGGGGGCGCGGCGCGGAGTGGGGGCGGCCAAGCGGGGGGGGGCAGCCGCGGGTAAATCGTTTCGCGTATGGCGGAATCGCCCTGTTTTGCCGTCGGCTATTTACTTGACAAATCGCGCCGGGCGGTGGATAGTCGCGCGGATTTTTCCCACCC
>CAZNGD010000305.1:0-2770 GCA_964572295.1 uncultured Verrucomicrobiota bacterium | reverse complement strand
AACAAGAGCGGCCTGGCCGCCAAGATGACCCACATCAGCACCGGCGGCGGCGCCAGTTTGGAATATCTTGAAGGCAAGGAATTGCCCGGCGTGGCCGCGCTGAGCGATCAGTAACCCATAACCCGAATCAGCAGAAACACGAGGACCCCATGCGTAAGAAAATTGTTGCCGGCAACTGGAAAATGAACATGACCACGGCGGAGGCCACCGGGTTGGTCAACGCGCTCAAGGCCGATCTGGCCAACTTCCGCGAAGTGGAAGTGGTGGTGTGTCCGCCCTTCACCGCGCTGGCCACCGTGAGCGAGTTGGTGCACAACACGCACATTGATTTGGGCGCGCAAAACATGCACTGGGAAAAGAGCGGCGCCTTCACCGGCGAAATCTGCGCCAGCATGTTGCGCGAACTGTATTGCCATTATGTGATCCTGGGCCACAGCGAACGGCGGCAGTATTTCGGCGAGACCGACGCCATCGTCAATCGCAAGACCAAGGCCGCGCTGGCGGCCAGCCTGCACCCGATTGTCTGCGTGGGCGAAACCCTGCCGGAACGCGAAGCGGGCCAGGTGGAAGGCGTCATCACCACGCAGGTCAAGGGCAGCTTGGCGGGGCTGTCGGCCAAGGAAGTGCTCGAGTCCGTCATCGCCTACGAACCCGTGTGGGCCATCGGCACCGGCAAAACCGCCACGAGCGACCAGGCGCAGGAAGTCCATGCGCTGATTCGCCGGGTGCTGACGGAACTGTTCGACGCCACCGTTGCCCAGAGCGTGCGGATTCAGTATGGCGGCAGTGTCAAACCAAGCAACGCCAAGGAACTTTTCAGCATGCCGGACATTGATGGCGGCTTGATCGGCGGCGCGGCGCTGGATGCCAAGTCATTCATTGACATTGTGCGCGCGGCGGTCTAAATAGTCGGGTCTTTCAGGTTGCCAAGGAGTTCACTATGAGCATTCTCATCACGCTGCTATTGTTAATCGAAGTCGTCACGGCGTTTTTGCTGATCGTGGTGATTTTGGCCCAGAAGTCCAAGGATCAAGGCTTGGGCATGGCGTTTGGCAGCGGCATGGGAGAAAGCCTCTTTGGCAGCCGGGCCGGCAACGTCCTCACGCGGATGACCGTCACCCTGATTATTGTCTTCACCATCTGCACGGTGGTGCTCGGAGTGCTTTTTTCCGGCGGTCGTGGCGCGTCCCGGAGCGGATCGGTCATGGATGGCGCGGGCAGCCGGCAGGTGCCGGTGGCGCCCGTGGCGGCGCCAGCCGCCAGCCAGCCGTTATTGCCGTCCGGGCAGCCCCCCATGGTCATGACCGAGGACGCTCCCGCCGCGGCGCAAACCCTGCAAGTGGATGCCGAGGGCAACCTGCAACCGGTGGCAGGCGTGACGGAGGTGGTGGCAGAGGTCGAGGCAACGGTTGCCGAAGCAGAGTCCCCGGCGGAAGTTGAAGTGGAAGCCGTTGCGGTGGAAGCCCCCGCTGAAGCCCCGGTCGTTTCCGAGGAGCCTGCCGAGGCGCCCGTGGAAGCGCCTGCGGCCCCCGCCGAGGTCGAGGCTGCGGCTCCCCAGGACTAATGAATTTCAGGCGGTTGACCACGTCCCCGCGCAGCATCTGCGCGGGGATTTTATTTGCCCTGCTGCCGGTTGTCGGCGGCGGCTGCGGCAAGGCCACGCAACCGACCGAACCCGCTGCGGACACGCTGCACCTCACCACCATGCGCTTTCGCGGGTTTGATCCCGCCCACACCGTTGATGAGGCCTCGGTGCGCGCCACCGGGCTGGTGTATGAAGGCCTATTGCAATACAGCTATTGGGCGCGCCCATACCGCGTGGAACCGCTGCTGGCGGCGGCCATGCCGGAACTGACGGCCGACGGCAAAACGTGGCGCATCCGGCTGCGCCCCGGCATCCATTTTGCCGATGATCCCTGTTTTCAAGCCAGCGGCGGACAGGGGCGCGAGCTGGTTGCGGCGGATGTGGCCTATTCCATTCGGCGGATTGCCGACACCAAGGTGGGCTCCAGCGGCTATTGGATTTATCGCGGCAAGATTGTCGGGCTGGATGATTTTCGGGCCGCCAGCCAAAGCGAACAACCCACCGACTACCAAGCCCCGGTGGCCGGGCTGGAGGTTGTGGGACCCTACGAACTGGCCATCCACCTCACCGAGCCCTATCCGCAATTGCCCTGGGTGTTGGCCATGCCGTATGCCTTCATCGTGCCCCGCGAGGCCGTGGAATATTACGGCGCCGATTTTGTGAATCATCCCGTGGGGACGGGCCCCTATGTTCTCGCCGCCTATCGGCAGAACTATCGCTATGAATACCGCGTCAATCCGCAATGGGCCAACACCGGCCGCGTGGACTACATGCCCACGCCGGATGGCGGCATCCATCGCGTGCCCCTGCCGCAAATCCCGCGCATTGTGTTCTCGGTGGTGGGCGACCCGGCCACCGCGTGGTTGATGTTCATGGCCGGGCAACTGGACCTGGCGGAAATCAGCCGCGACCAGTGGGACAGCATCATGACTGCGGAGCACACCTTGCGTCCCGAGGTGGCCGCCCTGGGCATTGTGTTGACCAAAGCCCCGCAAATGGCGGTGTCCTACACCTCGTTCAACATGGATGATCCCGTCGTGGGGAAAAACAAACCTCTCCGCCAAGCCCTGACCTGCGCCTTTGATTTCGACACCTGGCAAACTTTCCAAAATGGGCGCGTGGAAAAAGCCAATGGCCCCGTGCCGCCGGGTGTGGCCGGGCACACCACCCAACCGCCGCCCTATA
>CAZNGD010000304.1:0-2773 GCA_964572295.1 uncultured Verrucomicrobiota bacterium | reverse complement strand
ATCTTCACGCAGATCGCGGCGGACGCGCTGTCGCTGGCGCCGGAGCATATCCGCTTCCCGCTGGCGGATACCGCCCTGGTGCCGAACTCGGGGCCGACGGTGGCTTCGCGCACGACGATGGTGGTCGGCAACGTGGTCTATCGCGCCGCGCAGGATTTGAAGCGGCAGATCGAAGCCTTCGCCGCGACGCGCTTTTTCCGGGGCGCAGCCGCCACGCTGCAGGATTCGCAGCTTGTCGCCAAGGGCGCGCGCCCGCTGCCGTTTGCCAAGGTGGCGCGGGCCATGTTGCAGGAAATCGGCCCGGCCAGCGGCTCGTTCCAGTTTAACCTGCCCGACTCCATCCGCTGGGACCAGACCACCTTCAAGGGCGACTCCTATCCGGGCTATTCGTGGATGGCCAACATTGCCGAGGTCGAGATTGACCCGCTGACGTATGAACTGGCGGTGACCCGCGTGACGGCGGTCATTGACATTGGCCGCGTCATCAATCCCGTGACGGCCAGCGGCCAGGTCGAAGGGGGCCTGACCCAGGCGCTGGGCTACGCGATCATGGAAAAAATCGGGACCGGCAAAAACGGGCTCTACGATGCCGCGCGGCTCCAGACCTATATCATCCCCACCGCGCTGGACACGCCGGAGTTCGATGTCCATTTTGTGGAATACCCCTACACCTTTGCGCCGCCGGGCGCCAAGGGCGTGGGCGAACTGCCCATGGATGGCCTCGCGCCGGCCATCGCCAACGCCGTCGCGGCTGCAACCGGCCGCCGCCTGCGGGAAATCCCCATCACCCCTGAAGCCATTTATGAGGCCGTCCACGGCGGCCAGGAAGGCGCCCCATGAGCAACGTCAGCCGCACTTGGAAACTCAACGGCAAGTCCATCACCATTCGCCAGCCCGCCGGGCGGCGGCTCCTGGATGTGCTGCGCGACGATCTCGGCCTGACCGGCGCGAAGGAAAGCTGCGGCGAAGGCGAATGCGGCGCGTGCACCGTGCTGGTGGATAACGAGCCCATGGTGTCCTGTCTGATTCCGGTGGGCCAACTGCCCAACGGCACGGAGATTTTGACCATTGAGGGCCTCTCGCGGAAGGTGGCCGGCCGCGTGATTCAGCAGGCCTACATCGAATGCGGCGCGGTGCAATGCGGCTTTTGCATCCCCGGCATGGTCATCAGCTCCTACGCGCTGCTGCTGCGCAATCCCAAGCCATCCACCCGCGCCATCCGCGACGCGCTCGCGGGCAACCTCTGCCGTTGCACGGGCTACACCAAGATTATTCAAGCCGTCAAACTGGCGGCCACCCGCCTCGCCCAACGCGCCCGTTGAGACCCGTCATGAAAAATATTGAAAAAATCGCGTTTCAATTTCCGGCCACCCTCGCGGCGGCCATCCGCCTGCAAGCCAACGAAAAAACTCGCGGGCGACTGCTCGCGGGCGGCACGGACCTGATGGTGCAGTGGGCCTCGGGCGTGCCGCCGCCGGCGCGGGTGACCTCGCTATGGAACCTGCCGGAAATTTCCGCCATCCAAATCCGGCCCGACCACGTGGAGATTGGCGCGGGCGTCACGCACGCCTTTCTGGGCGATTGCCAACCGCTGCACACGCATCTGCCTGCGCTGGTGGCGGCGGCAGGCACGGTGGGTGCCAAGCAAATCCAGGCGCGCGGAACCTTGGGCGGCAACGTGGCCAATGCCTCGCCCGCAGGCGATACCGCCCCCGCCCTGCTGGTGACGGATGGCGTGGTGGTGCTGGCCTCGCAGGCGGGCGAACGCGAAGTGCCCTTGGCCCAGTTTTGGACCGGCTATCGGCAGATTGCCGCGCGGCCCGATGAAATCATTGTGGCCTTCCGCCTGCCCAAGCGCGGCCGGGCCCGCGAACGCTTTCGTAAAATCGGCGCGCGCCAGGCGCAGGCCATCAGCAAGATCATGGCCGCCTCGCGCGTCCGAATCGAAAAAGGGGTGATTGTCTCGGCGGCCATTGCGCTGGGCTCCGTGGCCCCCACCCCCGTGCGCCTGACGGCGGTGGAGCAATTTCTGGCCGGCAGGAAACTGACCCCCGCCCTGATTACCGAAGCCGAAAAACTGGCGCAAACCACCGTCCAGCCCATTGCGGATATCCGGTCCACGGCGCAATACCGCCGGTGGGCTTCCGGTCGGCTGGTCCGCGACGCGCTCGAACACCTCTAACCCGCACCCCGGAACCCCCGCGCGGCGCGGGAAAAATCTCCCGCCCGCCCGGTTGGTTTTTGTTGTCCATCACGCATAAATCCATTGCGCGCGCCGCGCCGCTTCGGGTATTGTACGTCGCGACCACTCAAACAAGGAGTCATGCGATGATACGTTGGTTGCCCGCCCTGTTGTGTTCGTTGGCCTTGGCCGTTACGGCCGTTGCCCAAGATGATTTGGATGCCCTCCTCGCCGGACTTGGCGATGACGAGCCTGTTGCCGCCGCCGCTGTCGCGGAACCGGCGGCCATCCCCGAAGAAGCGGTAAGCGCGGATTCTTTTGCCGATTTGTTTGATGCGGCAGAACCGGCGGTGGAAGAAACTGCGGCCACGGTGGAAGAGCTGATTGAAGCCGCCCCCGCCGCCGACGATCCGTTTGCCGACCTGCTCGGCGAGGAACCTGTGGCCGAAGATGTCGCCGCTGTCGAGGAAGTCGTGGAGGAAGCCATTCCCGCCGACGATCCGTTTGCCGACCTGCTCGGCGATGAACCCGTGGCTGAAGATGTCGCCGCTGTCGAGGAAGTCGTGGAGGAAGCCATTCCCGCCGACGATC
>CAZNGD010000303.1:0-2777 GCA_964572295.1 uncultured Verrucomicrobiota bacterium | reverse complement strand
TTCACCAAAGGCTGGAAAATCCTGCGCTACGGCCGCCGCTTGCAAGACCAAGGCTGATGCCTAGCGGGTCATGCCTTGCTGAATGAGGCGCAAAAGGGTTTTGGCCAAGGGGTGGGATGGGGTGAGCAATTGCACTTGCTGTTCCGAAACCGCAATAAAACCGCCGGCTTCAAGCGTTTGCCAGTGCAGATAAAATGGCCGACTGGAAATGCGGCAGTTCATCTGAAGTTCGAACAAGGGTAGCGGCCCTTGCAGCAGGTTTCGGACGATGCGGATCCGGCGCTCGTGTGCCAACGCACGGCCAATGGCGGCTATTTCGTCATCGCGTTCAGGTGGCAAAGCCGACAGCGACTCCTTGAGCGCCTTGAGAATAGGCAGGGCGCTCGCGACCTGAGGATCCGCAGCCATTTGATAAACCAGATAACGCCCGCGCCTTGTGGCTTGCAGCAGGCCGCGTGATTGGATCCGCCGTAATTCCTGACTCGCGGCAGATTCCCCCAGTTCCACCAACCGGCCTAGCTCCGAAACGTATTCCCCAGGGTGCTCATATAAAGCCCGTAAAAGACGGACACGACTCATCCCGGCAAACATTTTGCAAGTGCGCCACAAGGTCGGATGCAGATTTTTCATGGAGGCTCCTCCTATGCCCAACAAGAAAGCACAATCCGTCATATATTACAATAAGTGAATTCACATATTACAATAAGTGAAGTCATGTATTACAATATGTGAATAAATGATGGCGGCCGTTTTCAGGCTGCCTTTGCCTGAAGCCGCGCGTCTGGGAGGGAGCGGCAAAACCGCGAGAATGCGCGTTGGGTTGATTTTTAGGCTCGGGGGTGTATCTTCCACCAACGTCGAAAAGGAAATTTCATGGCTTGGGAATATAGCGAAAAAACCAAACAGATCTTCATGGATGCGGTGCAAGGGAAGCCGGGCACCCATCTGGGCGAGATTGAGAAACCAGATGGCGTTGGGCAGCATGGCTCGATTGTGTGTGGCGATGCGATCAAGTTCACGTTTCGGGTGCGCAAGGCAGAGGACCCGCGGCAGGATGTCATTGTCGAAGCCAAATATCTCACGTTTGGGTGCACGTCGGCCATTGCGGCATCGGAGGCGCTTTGTTCCTTAATTGAGGGGCAGGGGTTGACGCCGATTGAGGCGCTGAAGATCACCAATCAGGATATCGTGAATTATTTGGAGGGCCTGCCGCAGCAAAAGATCCATTGTTCGGTGATGGGGGCGGAAGCGCTGGAGGGCGCAGTGGTGGACTGGGCGGCCAAGCGCGGGGTGGACCTCGCCGCGCAGGGCGTCAAGCTGACCGGAACGCATGCGGAGGAGGATGAGGGGCGCGTGGTGTGCAAGTGCTTTGGCATTACGGAGCCTTATCTGCGGCGCAAGATCAAAGAGCTGAATTTACGGACCATTGAGGACATCATTGCCGCGTTGAAAGCGGGCGGGATGTGCGGGGCGTGCCGGTATGCGCCGGGCGGATTGCAGGATATCCTGAATGAAACGTGGGGGGCGGGTGAACCGGCGCTCACGACAAAGGCCGCCGAACCGGTGGCGCAAGCGGGGCCCTCCGCGTTCCAAATCTACCGCCAACTCGAAAAGGTTCTGAACGAAACGGTGCGGCCGGTGCTGCAACGCGACGGCGGCGACATTGAGCTGGTGGATATCAAGGACTGGAAAGTGTATTGCTCGTTGCGGGGGCGGTGCGCGGGTTGCATGGGCTCCACGCGGACTTTGCAACTGATTGTTGAACGCTCGCTCAAGGACCAGGTGGATGAGCGGATTCAAGTCATTCCGGTTTGAGCGGGTGAGGCGACCATGAGCAAGCCTTCGCTGATTTACGCAGACAACAACGCCACAACCACGGTGGCCCCGGAAGTGGTGGCGGCGATGCAGCCCTACTTCGGGCCGGAGTTTTTTAATCCGAGTTCCATGTATGAGCCGGCATTGAAAGTGGCCGGCGCGCTCAAGACGGCGCGGCAAGTGGTGGTGGATTTTTTGGGCGGGGTCAATGCGTCGGAGGTGTTGTTCACCTCGTGCGCGACGGAGAGCAACAACGCGGCGATTTTCGGGGTGGCGGCGGCCAACCCGCAGCGCAGGCACATCGTGACGAGCGCGGTGGAGCACCCGGCGGTGTTGGAGGTGTGTCGCGAGCTGCAACGTCGCGGCTATGAGGTGACTTTCCTGCCGGTGGATCGGCAGGGGCAGATTGCCATGGCGGATTATGTGCGCGCGCTGCGCGCGGACACCCTGCTGGTGACGCTGATGCACGCCAACAACGAAACGGGCGTGATCTGGCCGGTGGGCGATTGGGCGCGGATCGCCAAAGAAACCGACAGGAAAATCGTCTTTCATACCGATGCCACCCAAACGGCAGGCAAGATTCCGTTGGCGCTGCAGGGCGATTTACGGCATGTGGATTTGCTTTCTTTTTCGGGGCACAAAATGCACGCGCCGAAGGGGGTGGGGGCGCTTTATGTCCGCCGGGGCACAGCGTTGCGGCCCTATCTGCTGGGGGGGCATCAGGAGGGGGGGCGTCGGGGCGGCACGGAGAACGTGGCCTACATTGCGGGGTTGGCCCGCGCGTGTCAGTTGGCCCAGGACCATGCGTCGGACATGGCCCGGATTGAATCATTACGCGATTGGCTTGAAGCGGAAATCCTGCGGCAGGTGACGTTTGTGGAAATCAATGGCCGTGGCGCGCCGCGGATGCCCAACACGCTCAACATGGCGTGCCACTACATCGAAGGCGAAAGCATTCTCTA
>CAZNGD010000302.1:0-2787 GCA_964572295.1 uncultured Verrucomicrobiota bacterium | reverse complement strand
TTGGTTATCCACTCGGTATTGGGTCCCCAAAAAACATTAACCTTTGTCGGGTTGGTGGTGGTCATGGCCACGTTCAGCGGCATCTGGTATGGGATCATGGTGAAATGAGCGGGCAAGGGTTCAGCTTGACCAGGTGCTGATAACCCAGTGAGCCGCCTACTTATCAAAAAATCCATATTGATTATTCAAGCATTCAATTGAATACGATCTGATTTGCGGGCGGGCCCGATCCCAGGGGGGGGGGCAGTTTCAGCCATGAGGTCATGGAAGGAAACTTGAAGCGGTGTGACAACGATAGGCTTGCGTTTTGGTGGGGGAATGGGGAGAATCCGCCCCCGATTCCCTAGCCCATAGAAAGAAGCGGTCATGGATAACAAAACGACGGATCAAGTGAACCCGCCCCCGGCCACCGAACAGGGGACGGCCCCGGTGCGCCCGAATGAGGATGCACAACAATTTTCCCAATGGATGGCTGAATACGGCAAGCCGGCGTTGATCGGTTTGGTTTTGGCGGCGGTCATTCTGTCGGGCATTTCGGTTTGGCGCGGACGGCGGGCCAGTCAGGCGGAGGCGGCGGTGCAGGCGTTGTTCCAAAGTCAGAGTCCGGAGGAGTTTCAGCAGTTGGCGTTGCGCGATCCGCAGGCGGCGACGGCACCGCTGGCGTTGGCTTCCGCAGCGGCCGAGTACTATGCGCAGGGGCGCTATGATGAGGCGTTGGCGGCGTATGAGCATTTCTTGAATGCGTATCCGGGCAATCTGCTGGCGCCGGATGCGGTGTACGGCGTGGCGGCTTGCCAGGAGGCGTTGGATGATTTTGCCGCGGCGGTGGCGAGCTATCAGGCTTATGCGACGAGGTACCCTGATGGCGCGCAGCGCCCGCAGGCGCTGTTCGCGGCGGCGCGGTGTCTGGAGCAAATGGAGGACTTCGCGGAAGCCCGGACGGTGTACGAGGATTTTTTGGCGGAGAATCCGGATGGCGCGTGGCAGGAACAGGCGGAGTCGGGGTTGCTTTTCCTGAAGAAGACGGAGCGCGCGAAGCAGGCCGCCGCCAATGCGCCGGTTGTGGCGGAGGAAGTCGCGGCGGTGGTGGCAGAGGCCCCGGTATCGGAGGCTGCGGTGGAAGCGGTGACTCCGGCCGTGGCGGCAGAACCGGCGGCGAAAAAGCCCAAGGCGGCGGCGAAAAAGCCGAAAGCGCCCGCCAAGCCGAAGGCGGCGGTGAAGTCGCCGGCGGCGGACTCGTCGGCGGCGCCGGCGGCGCCGGCCAAAAAGAAATCGTCCGGCAAGAAAAAGGCGGCGGCGGTCGAGACTCCGCCGTCCGATGCGGCCGCGGACTAGCCGCAGAGAGTGAGGCCAGATGACCGCGCGCCGGAAATCGCCAGGCTTCCGGCGCGTATCGTTTGGGGAGGGAGGTTGACCATGATTGCGCGATATACCCGGCCCGCCATGGGCGCGTTGTGGACGGCCGAGCACAAGTTCCAAACATGGTTGCAGGTGGAGCTGGCGGTGGCGGCCGCGCAGGCCAAGCGCGGCGAAATCCCCGCGCGCGAGTTTGGAATCATCCGGCGCAGGGCGCGTTGCACGGCGGCGCGCATCCGCGAAATCGAGGCGGAAGTGCGGCACGATGTCATTGCGTTTTTGACCAACGTGGCGGAAGAGGTCGGCCCGGCGGCGCGGTATGTGCATCAGGGGTTGACCAGCTCCGATGTGGTGGATACGGCGCTGGCGGTGAATCTGGTCCGGGCGTTGGATTTGCTGCTGGCGGGCGTGGAAAAGGTTCGCGCGGTGGTGGCGCAGGTGGCGCGGCGGCATGCCTTCACGCCGATGATCGGCCGCAGTCATGGCATCCATGCCGAGCCGACGACGTTCGGGCTGAAAATGCTGCTGATGCATGACGAGTTCGGGCGGGCGTTGACGCGCCTGCAAACGGCGCGGGAGGCGGTGCGGGTGGGCAAGCTATCCGGCGCGGTGGGGACGCACGCGCACGTGAGCGCCCAAGTGGAGGCGGCGGTGTGCCGGCAACTGGGGCTGCGGCCGGCGGCGGTATCCACCCAAATTCTGCAACGCGACCGGCACGCGGAGCTGGTGAGCGCGCTGGCGCTGGTGGGGGCCAGCGTGGAGCGCTGGGCGCAGGAGTTTCGCCACTTGCAGCGGACGGAGGTGCGCGAGGTGGAGGAATATTTTGGCCGGGGCCAAAAGGGGTCGAGCGCCATGCCGCACAAGCGCAATCCGATTGTGGCCGAGCAATTGTGCGGTCTGGCGCGCGTGTTGCGCGGTTATGCCGTCACCGCGTTGGAGAATGTGGCGCTGTGGCATGAGCGCGATATTTCGCATTCCTCCGCCGAGCGGATCATTCTGCCCGATGCGACGATTCTGCTGGACTACATGCTGGCGAAGCTGGCGGCGCTGGTGGGGGGGCTGAAGGTGGACCCGCGCCGGATGCGGGCGAATCTGGATTTGACGCATGGGCTGATTCATTCGCAGCAGGCGCTGCTGGCGCTGGTGGCGCAGGGGATGACGCGGGAGGAGGCGTATCGCCTCGTGCAACGCGCGGCGCAGGCGGCGTGGCGCACGGGGCAGCCGTTGGCGGAGTTGCTGGCGGCGGATGCGGCGGTGAGCGCGCGCCTGACACCGCGCGAACTGGCGGCGTGCTTCGACGTGCGGCGGCACTTCCGCGATGTGCGGCGGACGTTCCGCGCGGCGGGGTTGCCGCTGCCCTAGTTTATGGTCGGCGGAGCCGGCGGGGCGGGCGGCGGTTCGGCGGGGGGGACGGGGGCGCGGGCGTAGCGG
>CAZNGD010000301.1:0-2790 GCA_964572295.1 uncultured Verrucomicrobiota bacterium | reverse complement strand
TGCGTGTTTTTCTGCTTGGCACGTTATATCTTATGTGTATCGAACCACTTCCAACGTAATGATGCCGTTCCACCTCTCGCCGCAAGCCAATTTCACCGGCCACCAGAATCCTTACGCGAGGATTTGGGAGTTGCGGGTAAACGACTGGGGCTTGTACAAGTATTTAATTGCCGGATTAATAAATGATAGGGCTGCTTCCATTATTTTATGGGACCGATCCCTTGCTTGGAGTTTGAGAAAGTAAAAATATCAATGGATGAAACCCCCTTTATGATATTTTGTGGGTTGGGATTTGTATTTGCCCTAAGAAAAAGCATATCCATGAATACGGTCAGTGAAGCGGATACGGCCAGCACTACCAAAACAGATTAAATCAAGAAAAGGGGCCCCTTTCTGGCGGTGGAACAAACTTGACGACTTCTCCCCAGGATTGTTATTGTTGGTTTGAGGACGTAGATTCAAAATAGGGGAGAAGGCCATGCCGCGAAAAACGAAGTGGGTTTTGGGTGTTGTTCTATTCACTTTTATTGCACCGCTTCTTCTGTGTGCCGCGCCGCCGGGGATGCTCGATTCCGGCAACGCCCAAATTTCCGGCAAGGTAACCGGACTCGACGGCATCACCCCGCTGCCGGGCATCACGGTCGAAATCCGGCAGCAGAGCGGCCAGGCGTGGCCCGTGGTACAAACCAACAACACGGATGCGGCTGGCGCCTATACGGTCGGCGGCCTCGAAGATGGCGGCTATGTTGTCCGATTCAGCGACCCCACCGGAACCTATGCCCCCAAGCTCTATGAAGACACCTTGCTGGTGTACAACGCCCGCACCGTCAGCGTAACGGAGGCGAGTCCGGCCACCGGCATCAATGCCTCGCTGGATTTCGCGGGAAAGATCACGGGGGCTTTCACCAACTTGGCGGGCTCTCCCCTGGAAGACGTGTTTCTCGTGGGGTTCCGGAAAAACGGGGTGGGCTGGCAGCCGATAGAAAATACCCGCTCGGTCGCCAACGGCAACTATGCCCTGGCCGGTCTGCCGGCCGGGACCTATCGCATTTTCTACACGTACCAAGGCCAGGACGGGTATTATGAAAACGCGTCCGATCTGCTTACCGCCACCGACATCCCCGTTGCGGCCGGGCAAACCGTCGCCAATATCAACGGCACGGCGGGGGAACGTGCCAACGTTGGCGCCATTTCCGGCAACGTGACCCAGGAAGACGGCAGCACTCCCCTGAACGAAATTCATATTTCCGTTTTCCGCTGGGTGGATATTTGGTGGCAACGCTACATCGAAGGGGTAACGGATGCCGACGGCGACTACCTCATTGCCAACCTTCCCCCCGGAAAATACCGCCTCGCATTCGAGGCCTCCTACTACGGCCCCGGCGAATTCTATGACGATGTCCCCAACATTTTCACCGCGACCGATATCGTCGTCGCCGCGGGCGAAACTACGGAAAACATCAACGCCTCCCTGGCTTCCGGCACCGCCACGGAACGGGCCGCACCCGGCGCCATTTCGGGCACCGTTACGCAGCAGGACGGCACCACCCCCATTGCTCAAGTCCATGTGACGGCGTTCCGCTGGGTGGACGTGTGGTGGCAACGCTACGCGGAAGGGATCACGGATGCCGACGGCGACTACCTCATTGCCAACCTCCCCCCCGGGATATATCGCATTCAATTTGAAGACTGGCATGGCGGGATTGGCGAGTTCTATGACAATGTCCCCGATATTTTCAACGCCACCGATATCGCCGTCGCCGAAGACCAAACCACCACCAACATCAATGCCGCGCTGACCGGTCAGGGCTGTCCCGACTACCCCACTTGGGCTGCCGGCATTGATTGGCAGGGGGCGCCCAGTGGCCCCGCCGATGATGCCGATGAGGATGGCTTCGCCAACGACATGGAGCGCATTGCCGGCACAAGCCCGGTTGCGGCGAATGACTTCTTCACCGTACGCTCTGCCCAGCTCACTCCCACTGGCAACGGCTTGATCCTCGGCACCGCCCTGTTTGGCCGCGCGTATGCCGCCCGCTACACCACCGACATCATGCGGCCGTGGGCGGAATGGACACCCGTCGAGTTGTCCTTCAGCGACGGCCTCATCATCGCCCCCATCATTCCCAACCAGCCCAACGTCATGTACCGCCTCAGCGTGGGACTGGAATAACCCCGGGACGACGGTCCCGTTTCTGCCGGTTGTCCGGCTTATCAGGGTTCGCTTATGAGAGGGAAAACCCTCTCCCGCCCGGCGCGGGGATCGGGCAGGCTGGGCCGCGCAATGGGCTGGCCTGTAACCGAGGAGAAACCGATGTACAAAATGGCGTTGGGTGTTTGGGTGGTTTGGATCGCAACGGCCGGGTGGGCGGCGGAGACGCCGTCGTTTTATGCGGGGATTTCGGGCGGCTTGGCGATGCCCATGAACATGCTGGAGGAATGGAGCTGGCCGGAACGCGGTCAGCAGGCCGATCTGAAGGAAGAGATGAACAACGGCTTCGTGATCGGCGCGAAAGCGGGCTGGATTCCGGCGGTGCTGGGGGGGCGGTTCGCGGCGGAGTT
This sequence comes from uncultured Verrucomicrobiota bacterium, assembly GCA_964572295.1. Classification (GTDB taxonomy): domain Bacteria; phylum Verrucomicrobiota; class Kiritimatiellia; order CAIQIC01; family Lenti-01; genus CAZNGD01. The sequence goes on along the minus strand of CAZNGD010000301.1, from coordinate 228 downwards.
GGAATACAGCTACCGGCGGGCCGGGTTCGACAAGATCATGTCGCCGGGTTTCGCGGCGGGGCCGTACACCATCGCGGGCTTCTATTCCCCGGCGACGGATTCCCACATTGAGTTCCAGTCGCTATTCGTGAATTTTCTGCTGCGCTATCCGGACGGCAAGGTGCATCCCTACGTCGGCTTTGGGCCGGGGGAGATCGGAAGAGCACACGTCTGAACTCCAGTCACTCC
>CAZNGD010000300.1:0-2802 GCA_964572295.1 uncultured Verrucomicrobiota bacterium | reverse complement strand
GTCATACCCCCCAAAAAAAGTGCTTTTCGCCACCCAACTGCGGAACTTGGGTTAATAAATTGCGCTAATTATCAAATCCATCCACAGTTTATAAAGTCTGGATGGAGGCTAGATTTTAACGGAACTGCAAGAAATAGTTTTCGCGCTTTTCGCGGCCGATGGTGGACGGCTCGCCGTGGCCGGGATAAATCGCCAGGTCGTCGGGCAGCGCGGCGAGTTTTCGTAGGGATTGGGTGAGCACGCGGGAGTTGCCGCCGGGCAAATCCGTGCGGCCGACGGATCCTCGGAAAAGGGTGTCGCCGGTGAAAAGGGCATTGGCGCCGGGCAGGTGCCAGCACACGCCGCCGGGGGTGTGGCCCGGAGTGTCGAGCACGTGCCAGGTGGCGCCGGCCAGTTGGAGGGTGTCGCCTTCCTTGACGCGCACGAGTGGCACGTCGGGTTTGGTGGGGGCGGGGTAGATGCCGGGCAGGGCGTTGCGTTCGGTGAAGCACCATTCGGCATCCAGCGCGTGGAGGTGGACGGGGGCGGGGTGGGCGGCGGTCAGTGTGGCCAAGGCCGTGACGTGATCCACGTGGCCGTGGGTCAGCAAATAGCCCGCCACCGCCCCGCCCAGCTCGCGCAGGCGCACGAGCAGTTGTGCGGCATCGTCGCCGGGATCAATCACAATGGTTTCCCGCGTGGCGGGGTTGGTGACGAAATAACAATTTTCTTCGATAAAACCGGTGACTCGTGCTTCAATGTTCATGGCATGACAGCATCAGATTCAAGCCCGTGCGTCAAGGATGCAGCCGAAATCGTTTTGGCGATCTCGGGGCTGGGTGTGGGCTATTATCTGCGGCCGGGGGAGCGCTGGGAGGTGGTGGCGGAGGTGAATCTGAACTTGCGCGCGGGGCGCACGGTGGCGCTGGTGGGGGAAAGCGGTTGCGGCAAGAGTATTACGGCGGCGGCGTTGGGGGGGCTGCTGCCGGGCAGTATGCAGCGGGATCGCGGCGATATCCGGTGGGCGCCCGGCGTGGATGCGCGGCCGGGGCGGGGGCTGGCGTATGTGTTTCAGGATCCTGGCGAATGTTTGAATCCGGTGTTCACCATCGGCAACCAGCTTCGCGAAGTTTTGCCGCCAGCGGATGCCCGCGACGCGACGGCGCGACTGACCGGTTTGCTGCGCACCGTGGGTTTTGCGGATCCCGAACGCGTGTTGGCGAGCTACCCCCACCAACTGTCGGGCGGAATGCAGCAGCGGGCCATGCTGGCCATGGCGCTGGCGGGGCGGCCGCGCGTGCTGGTGGCGGATGAACCCACCACCGCGCTGGATGTGACCGTGCAGGCCAAAATCCTGCGGTTGCTGGGCCAGTTGCAGCGGCAGGAAAATCTGGCGATTTTGCTGATCACGCACAATCTCGGCGTGGTGGCCGAAATGGCCCACGAGGTTCACGTCATGTATGCCGGGCGCATCGTGGAGTCCGGCGATGTCGGCTTGCTGCGGCAGCCGCAGCATCCGTATGTGCAGGGCTTGCTGCAAGCGTTGCCGCGGCTGCATGGCGAGCCGGGCCGGTTGGTGGGCATCCCCGGTACGGTGCCGCCACTGGGGCGGCGGCCGGCGGGATGCCGGTTTCATCCGCGCTGCGCGCGGGCGCGGGATATTTGCCGCGCGGAAGAACCACCGTGGCAGGAATGTTCGGGGCACGGGGTGGCGTGTTGGGCACGGGGCGAAGGCGGGTGGGCATGAGCGCGCCGCTGCTGACGGTGGAGGAGCTGCGCGTGACGTATCGCGTGGGCCGGCGGCGCGTGGCCGCCGTGAACGGGGTTTCCTTTGTGGTGGCGCGCGGGCAATGTCTGGGCATCGTGGGCGAAAGCGGCAGTGGTAAAAGTTCGTTGGCGCGCGCGATACTGGCCTTGGAGCCAGCGGCCACCGGCCGCATCCGGTTTGCGGGCGAAGATGTGCTGGGGATGTCGCGCGTGGCGCGAATGGCCTTCCGGCGGCGCGCGCAGATGGTGTTTCAAGACCCGCTGGGCTCGTTGAATCCGCGGCTGAAAATCGGCGCGGCGCTGGCGGAGGTCTTGCGGGTGCACGGCTTGGCGCGCAATCGGGCGGATGCGGCCGCGCAGACGGCAACGTGGCTGGCGACGGTGGGGTTGGATGCCGACTATGCGACGCGGTTCCCGCACGAGTTGAGCGGCGGCCAACGCCAGCGCGTCAATCTGGCGCGGGCGCTATGCGTGGGCGCGGAGTTTTTGGTGGCGGATGAACCGGTCAGCGCGCTGGATGTCAGTGTGCAGGCGCAAATCCTGAACCTGCTCAAAACGCTGCAAACGGAGCGCGGCATTACGTGGATCCTGATTGGCCACGATTTGGCGGTGATGCGCCACATGGCCGATGAGCTGGTGGTGCTGCAGGCCGGAGCAGTGGTGGAACGCGGGCGGGCGGCGGATATTTTGGCGAGACCGCAACACCCCTACACCCGCGAATTGGTCGCCGCCGTGCCGGATGTGGATGCCGCGCTGCGGCGGCGCGCGTAGGTCGGCGCGGCTGGCGGCCCGGTACTTTGCTGTTGAACGGGGGGGCGGGGCAGGGCAGTATCGGCGCATTCTATGTGTGGTGCGGAACAACCTTGGCTGACGCGCCTGAAAAAGGTGGCGGGTCCCGACGGGCATTGGCTGGCTTTGGTCGGCGTGGCACTGCTGTGGCTGGCGCCTTCCAAGGGGTTTGTGCCGCTGATTCTGTGGGGGGCGGGGCTCTACGGGCTGTGTCATTGGCGTCAGTTGGCCGCCGCGTGGAATAATGTGGCGGGCTGGTGTTTCGCC
>CAZNGD010000299.1:0-2817 GCA_964572295.1 uncultured Verrucomicrobiota bacterium | reverse complement strand
GAAGCAGCAGGCTGGCGCAGACCCCCAAAAGCGGCGTTTCATTGGGATTCATGGACAGGAACTTTCCGGATGAGCCATAAAAACGGGGTTTTCAAATGGTGAGACGGGCGGGGATCGAACCCGCGACCACAAGCTTAAAAGGCTCGTGCTCTACCGACTGAGCTACCGTCCCAGATCGAAAATTACGGGGCGACTTGTACGACATTCCCCCACCCCGCACAAGCCTAAATCCTGCTCACCAGTTGCAAACTTGCGAGAAAAAAGCGCCGCGGATCATCCCGGTGGGGCAACGTCGTGGTTGCGGCGGAGCGCATTTCGGTGTATCACACCGCCGCATGACCCGGCTTTATCCCCATGACACCATTGCGGCCATCGCCACCGCCCCCGGCGCGGGCGCGATTGCGATTGTCCGCGTATCGGGACCGGATGCCTTCGCCATTGCGGATCGCCTCTTCCAGTGTCCCGCCCCGCCGCCGTCGCAACGCACCGCCGGAACTTTTGTCCATGGCCAGGTCGTGGCACCCGACACCGGCGAAGTGGCGGATGATGCCCTCTTGCTGATTTTTCGCGCCCCGCACTCCTACACCGGCGAAGATGCAGTGGAGCTGCAAGGCCACGGCGGCACCCTGCCCGCCCGGCGGGTTCTGCAAGCGGTACTGGCTTGCGGCGCACGCCAAGCGGAGCCCGGCGAGTTCACCAAACGGGCCTTTTTGAACGAAAAACTGGATTTAACCCAAGCTGAGGCCGTGCTGGACCTGATTGCCGCCCGCTCGGATCGTGCCGCCCGGCTGGCTACTGCCCAATTGGACCATGCCCTGGGGCGGGCACTGCGCCAGATCAGCGATGCCCTGCTGGCCGCCGCCGCCGATGTGACCGCCATGCTGGATTTTCCCGATGATGAGCTTCCGCAATCCGTGCCCAAAGACATCACCGACCGTTTAGACACGGTTTCAGACCAAATTTCGGCTCTTTTGGCCACCTGGCACGAGGGACAGTTTGTCCGTGAAGGCGCGCGCGTGGTAATTGCGGGGGCGCCCAATGTCGGCAAATCCACCCTTTTCAACCGCCTAACCGGCCGTGAGCGGTCCATCGTGACCCCCCACCCTGGGACCACCCGCGATACCATCGAAGAAACCCTCATTTTACAGGGTATTCCGCTGCATTTGACCGACACCGCCGGCTTGCGCCTCACCCCGAACGATATTGAACAAGAAGGTATCCGCCGCACCCATCAGGCGTTGGAACAAGCGGATTTGTGCATATATCTCGTAGATGCCTCCCAACCCCTCACCCCAAGCGATCTGGAGTTCCTGAATGCCTGTTCGCTTCACAAAACCATCGTTTTGGGGAACAAAATTGATCTCGGTCAGGCCATTTTTGCGTCTGACGTGCAAAATTCCGATTTTTTGGCCATTTCGCTCCAAAATAGCCCCAAAATGGACGAAATTAAGTCCATTATCATCAATAAAATCGCCCCGAATAGTGCTCATGGCGATGCCGTTCACATCGCCATATCCACTCGGCATCATAAGTTGCTACAAACTGCCTTGGAATATGTTATATCAACCAAAAACGCCCTGAAAACCGGCTCGGAAGCCGATTTTTTGCCCGCTGGCAACCTTTTGCGGGATGCTTTGGAGTCCATCGGCCAGATTTTGGGCGCTAATTACCAACCCGATGTGCTGGAAACCATATTTTCAAGGTTTTGTGTCGGCAAATAACCTCATAATATGTTACGCTATTCACAATAATATATGCCCCCCCCCCCCACACACCCTGCGCTGCTGTTTGATGGCATAAAAAGGCGATGACGTACGATGTTATAGTGATTGGTGCCGGTCATGCCGGCTGCGAGGCCGCTTTGGCGGCGGCGCGCTTGGGAGCAAATGTGGCGTTGGTCACCATGGACCCAGCCGCAGCGGCTCGGATGTCGTGCAACCCGTCCATTGGCGGCATCGCCAAATCACACATGGTATTCGAGCTGGATGCCCTAGGCGGCGAGATTGGGCTCAACACCGATTGCACGGGAATCCAGTTTCGGGTGCTGAACCGGCGCAAAGGCCCGGCGGTGCGCGCCAACCGGGTCCAATGCGATAAACCGGCCTATTCGGCCCGGATGCACCAAGTGTTGCAGGCCCAGGAGCACTTGACCCTGATTCAGGACCAGATTACCTCGCTCCAGGTCAAAAACGACCGAATTTCGGGTGTTTTTGGTCAAAAAACGGGGTTTTTGGCTGCTAAAACCGTCATTTTGACCGCCGGAACCTTCCTGCGCGGTAAAATATTTGTTGGCCAGCATGTGGTCAGCGGTGGCCGCTTGAATGAACCGGCGGAAGACCAGTTGAGCCTCCAACTGCAAGATTTGGGCTTGCGGCTGAATCGGCTCAAAACCGGTACCCCCCCCCGGCTGCATGTCAACAGCTTGGACTATCGCCAGATGCAGGAACAGCCCGGCGAGGTTCCGGTTCCCTTTTTTAGCTGGGTTTGCCGGGAACGGGCCGGATTGTTCCACGTGGAACAATCCGGGGTGCCAGCCGGTGGCCAGACCGACCTTGTTCCACGTGGAACAATGCCGCTGCCGCCTTTTTCGCCATGGGAACCGGGCAGCAACCAAATTCCATGTTGGCTCACGCATACCAACCCGCGTACCATCGCCATTATTCGGGAGCATCTGACCGATTCCGCGCTCTATGGCGGGCTGATTGAAGGCACCGGCGTGCGCTATTGTCCGTCCATCGAGGACAAGGTGGTCAAATTTGCGGCGCATGAGGAGCATCATGTTTTTGTGGAACCCGAAGGCCGCACTGTGCCGGAAAT
>CAZNGD010000298.1:0-2820 GCA_964572295.1 uncultured Verrucomicrobiota bacterium | reverse complement strand
CCGTGATTCTGCTGCTGTTTGCCGCCGGTTGCGCGCTGCGTCATTTGCTGGCGCTGGGGGCGGTGGCCGCCGGCGGCTTCGCCTTCCTGCTCTCGCCGCTGGCGCGCTTTGTCCTCAGCGACTACCAGCAGGAGCGCATCGCCACGTTCCTCGACCCCGGCCGCGATCCGCTCGGCTCCGGCTGGAACGCGCTGCAATCGGCCATCGCCGTGGGCTCCGGCGGCATCTGGGGCAAAGGATTGTTGAACGGGACGCAAAACGTGCTGGGCTTTTTGCCCCGGACGGTTGCGCCCACGGACTTCATTTTCCCGGTGCTGGCCGAGGAAAAGGGGTTTATTGGCGCCAGCGTGCTGCTGTTGGCCTTTGCCTGTCTGCTGACGTGCTATCTGCGCACGGCGTGGACGGCCAAAGATCCCGCCGGCAGTTTATTGGTGACGGGTATCGCCGCTTTGTTGTTCTGCCATGTTTTTGTGAACATCGGAATGACCATCGGCCTGCTGCCGATTACGGGGCTGCCGCTCCCGTTTGTCAGCAGCGGCGGGTCATTCATGGTGAGCACGCTGGCGGGCTTCGGGTTGGTGCAAAGTGTTCATGTGCGTCGGAAAACGCGCGAGGTGTAATTATGTGGGATTGGTTGAAAATGATCGGACTAGGCAAAAAAATCAAACGTGAAATCATCGTCAACGCGGAAAGTTTGGAAACCCGCGTGGCCATCATGGAAGACGGCCATCTGGAGGAGTTTGCCATTGAGCGCCCCACCGAGGAGCGCATCGTGGGCAGCATCTTCAAGGGCCGCATTCAGAACATCGAGGACGGCCTGCAGGCGGCCTTTGTGGACATCGGGCTCAAAAAAAATGCGTTCATTCATTTCTGGGACATGATTCCCGAAGATGCCGCGCGCTTGGAGGCCGAGGAAGGCGTGGCCGCCAACCGGCCGCGCAAAAAGAAAACGCAGCCCGGCGAGATGGCCAAGCAGTTCCCGCCCGGCAGCACCATCATCGTGCAGGTGACCAAGGGGCCCATCGGCACCAAGGGCTCGCGCGTGACGGCCAACCTGAGCATCCCCGGCCGCTATCTCGTGATGATGCCGGGCAGCAAGCTCAAGGGCGTCTCGCGCAAGATCGAGGGCGAGAAGGAGCGCGCGCGGCTGAAGAAGGCGCTGGCCCGGCTGCCCATCCCGTCCAGCGTGGGGTTGATCATCCGCACCTCCGCCGCCGGGGTGCGCGCCAGCAGCCTCGCCCGCGATTTGCGCGGCCTGCTCGACATCTGGCAGAAAATCGAAAACGGCATCAACAATCAGGATGCGCCCTGCTGCCTCTATCACGAGCCCGACCTCGTCGAGCGCGTGGTCCGCGATTCACTCACCGCCGAAATTGACCGCATCGTCATTGATTCGCGCGCGGTGTTTGAGCGCATCCGCGACATGACCAGCCGCATTTCGCGGCGGGTGAAAAACCGCGTGAAGCTCTACGACGGCGCCGCGCCGATCTTCGAGCATTGCGATGTGGAAAAGCAGTTGGAAAACGCCTTCCGCCGCAAGGTGTGGCTCAAATCCGGCGGCTATTTGATCTTCGACGAAACCGAAGCGCTGGTGGCCATTGACGTGAATACCGGGCGGCACAAGGGCGGCCAGAACCAGGAGGAAAGCATTCTGCAGGTCAACACCGAGGCCGCAGGCGAGGTGGCCCGCCAGCTCCGGTTGCGCAACATCGGCGGGCTGGTGGTGATTGACTTCATTGACATGAAGTCGCGCAAGAATCAGGCGGCGGTCTACAAGACGCTGAAGGAGGCGCTGCACAAGGACAAGGCGCGCACCAACGTGCTGCCGGTGTCGCAACTGGGCCTGGTGGAAATGACCCGCCAGCGCATGGAAGAAAGCCTGCGCGCCGCCAACTACGCCGACTGCCCCTACTGCCACGGGCGCGGCAAGGTGCTCTCCACGCTGAGCATGAGCGTGCGCATCCAGCGGCGCATTTTGGGCGTCATCAAGAAGAATCAGCAACGCGGCGAAATCCCGCTGCGCATCGCCATCAATCCGATGATCATGGAACGCCTGCGCAAGGAGGATGAGCAGGTGCTCATTGATCTGGAAAAACGCGGGCACACGCAACTGACGTTCGTCAGCGATGTCAATCTGCACGTGGAGGACTTCCGCATCACCCACCGGGAGACCGGCGAAGTCTTCTACGAAGAGCACGACTAGCCTGAATAATTCACCAACAGGCAAGAAAAAGTCATGATTGATTACAGAGGGCTGGAATGGTCGCAGACCTTCCAGCCTTGCCCGGCGGGAAGGTTTCGTTCCTCAACCATTCCCGCCCGGCAAAAGCCCGAATCAGCGAAATGGCCGGGCGGACAATGCGGAACTCAGGTGAATGATTCAGGCTGGGCGCGGCGCGTCAGCAAATCCGCGGGAGCTGCTCGCCGGAGGGCGCCACGAGCCGGCGCACGGTTCCCAGCGCGGTGCGCGCGGTGATGCCGCGCCCCGTCGCCGCCTGGCCGATCACCCGCGCGGCCGCCGTCACCGCGTGCCGCCGCAGGATGGCCAGCGTGGGGTCAACATCCGCCGCCGCCACGAACAGCGCGGCGCAGCCTTCGTTGGCCACGAACAGCGGATCGAACCCCAGCAACTCGCACGCGCGGCGTACGGCCGGCGCAACGGGAAGTGCCGCTTCATGGATTTCCACCGCCACCTGCGCGGCGGCGGCCAGCTCGCACAAAATGCCGCCGAGGCCGCCGCGGGTGGCATCGCGCGCGCAGTGGATGGGGATGCCCGCCGCGAACAGCTCCAGCAGCGGCGCGCTCAAGGCGGCGCAATCG
>CAZNGD010000297.1:0-2829 GCA_964572295.1 uncultured Verrucomicrobiota bacterium | reverse complement strand
GGGGGGCTGGGGGGGGGGGGGGCGCCCCGCCCCCCGCCCCCCCCGCGCCCCCCCCCCGCGCCCCCCCCCCCCCCCACCCCCTCCCCCCCCACCCCCCCCACCCGCCCGCCCCCCCCCCCCCCCACACACGCTTGATTTCAGCAAGCGGCCACAACGTCCGCGCCAGCGAAGTGCAACACGCGCGGCGGGGGCTGGCGAATCCCGCGTACTTTTCGCTTCCATCGCGGCGCGGCTGTGCCTACTCTTTGCCGACGAGGAGATTGATATGTCCAGTACCTTCGGCACCTTGTTTCGAGTCACGACTTTTGGCGAGTCCCATGGCCGCGCCATCGGGTGCATCATTGATGGCTGCCCCGCGCGGATTCCGTTGACCGAGGCCGACATTCAACCGCAATTGGACCGGCGGCGGCCAGGGTCCTGGGCGCTGACCACCCCGCGCAAGGAAACGGATACCGTCACGATTCTTTCCGGCACCGACCGCGGGCTTACCCTCGGCACGCCCATCGGCCTGACCATCCCCAACGCCGACACGAAACCCACGGACTATTCCGCCATGGAAACCGTGCCGCGGCCGTCGCACGCCGACTTCACCTATGCCGAAAAATATGGGCTGCGCGCCCGTTCTGGCGGCGGCCGCGCGTCGGCGCGCGAAACCGCCGCCCGCGTGGCGGCTGGCGCCGTGGCGGAGAAAGTGCTGCGCACGTTTCATCCGGTGGAAATTGTGGCCTGGGTGGAATCCATTGGCCCCCACCTCGCTCCCCGCCCCGATCTTGCCACCATCACGCGCGCCGATGTGGATAAAATCCCCGTGCGCTGCCCGGACCCGGCCACGGCCACCAAGATGATTTCCGCCATCGCCGATGCCAAACAAGCGGGCGATTCCGTCGGCGGCATCATCGCCGCCGTAGTCCGCGGCGTGCCCGCAGGCTGGGGCGAGCCGGTTTTTGAAAAGCTTACCGCGGAACTCGCCCACGCCATGATGTCCATTCCCGCCACGCGCGGCTTTGAAATCGGCGAAGGCTTTGGCGCGACTCTGCTGCGCGGCTCGCAGCACAACGATCCCTTCACCGCCAAGGAGGGCGGCGGCATCCGCCCCGCCACGAATCATTGCGGCGGCATTCAAGGCGGCATTTCCAACGGCGAACCCATTTTCTTCCGCGTGGCCTTCAAGCCGGTTTCGACCATTTCGCTGCCGCAACCCACCGCCGCCTTCGACGGCACACCCATCGTGTTTGAAGCGCAGGGACGCCACGACCCCAGCGTCCTGCCGCGCGCCGTGCCCGTGGTGGAAGCCATGACGGCCCTCGTCCTCGCCGATGCATTCCTGCAACAGCAAGTCCAGTTGATCCCGCGCCCCGGAGCCACCCCATGAAGAAAACCGCCCTCCTGGCTCTTGCCCTCCTGGCGCCCGCCGCCGCGCCGGCTGCCATGCCCCGCTCAATCGCCCTGGTCATTCAGGAAAACGGCAACGTGCAGATTTCCGAAACCCACAATCTGGAACCAGCCGGCCCCGATGGCTTGGTACGGATTAGCCCGCTGCCCGAAACGCTGGTGGCCACATCGGTCAACGCCATTCCCGCCGACCGCGCCGACAACCTGGACATCGCCGCCCAGCGGTTTGCCTACGACCTGCGCAACGATGCCACCCTGTTCCACGCCTATGTCGGCGACACCATCACCTGTCACGGCGCCGACGATCCCATCACCGGCCGCCTCGCCACCCTGCCCGACTTTTCCGCCGCGCATCCCGCGCTAATGCTCGACACCACCGGCCCCACCGTCCGCTACATCCCCGATATTTTTGCCCTCGACTCCATCGAATTTCCAGCCCGCCCCACGTTGGCCCGCCAACCCACGCTCCTCTGGCAGCTCGCCGCCGGGCAAGCCGCCCCCCCCTCCATCCAGCTCAACTATGCCGCCACCGGCATCTCCTGGTCCGACGCCCACGAAGCCATTCTGGCGGAAGACGGCCGCGCCTTTGCCCTCGCCACGCGCGTGCGCATCCAAAACAAAACCAGCCGCGACTTCGCCAATGCCCGCATTCGGCTGGCGCTGACCGAAAAAGGACTCTACACGCCCATCGTGCCGGCGACTGACGACCCCCGCGCCGCCAAACCGCCGGCCCTGCGCTACAGCGCAGATGGCGCAAGCTGGATTCCCGAACGACTCAGCGCTTCCGCCGCCATCGTCGCCACCTACGATCTGCCCCAAGCCCTGACACTCCCGGCTGGCGGCGATATCCGCGCCGGCCTTGTCACCGCCCCCGCCCTGGCCGCCGAAACCCGCCTTGTCTATGACGGCGTGCGGTTTGACCGCTATCAACGCAACCGGCGCAACGACTGGAATCTCGGCACCGAATCCTCCACCATTGTGGAAACGCGCCTGACCTTCCAGAACACCCTCTCCCCCCCCCTCCCCCCCGGCGAGTTTCGCTTGCTGCGCGGCCGGGCGGATAAAACCCTCGATTGGATCGGCACCGACTGGCTATCCGCCCTCAAACCCGGCGACTCCGCAACCCTCCATTTGGGCCCCGCCACCGGCGTTTCCGGCCGCCGCCTGCGCACGGCCTATTCCGACGTTGTTCCCTTCAAAATCGCCGAAGAAACCTTTGAAATCACGCTGGAAAATCAAACCGCCGCCGCCCAAACCATTACCGTCATCGAACATTTTTACCGTGGCGATAACCATCAAATAACCGCCGCCAGCGCGGAATACACCACCGGACCCTCCCCCCACTCCATGCAGTTTGAGGTGCTCGTCAAACCGGGGAGCAGCCAGTCCTTGACCTACACCGTCCGCTACCCCTGGTGGGGGGGGGGGGGGGGGGGG
>CAZNGD010000296.1:0-2852 GCA_964572295.1 uncultured Verrucomicrobiota bacterium | reverse complement strand
GGTTTCCGGCGTTTTGCTTTTCACGGGGCTGGCCTTGGTTTTGGGGGCTTTAGCTGGCTTTTTCGGGGGCATTCTACGTCTCCTCTACAAACTTGCGGGCATCGGCGCTATTGTCCCGCGTGAGGACATCGTCTTTCACGAATATCATTTGGTAGCGCAATTTGTCGGGGTTGAGTTTTTCCCACTGGCGGACGGCGAGGGCTTTGGTTCCTTGTTCGCCATGGACGGGATCGTGGCGCTGGTTTTCGGCTTTGATTTCGATGATCAGGCAGCGGCCATCTTTGCGGCGGATAATGAAGTCGGGGGTGTAGCGGTGCCAGCGGTTGTCTTCGCCCAGGTAATCCACGAAGAAGTCGGATTTGCGGGGGTCGGTGATGGCGCCGGTGAAATAGATGTCTTCGATGTGCTCGGGATGGATTCCGACGTGCTCGAACAGGGTTTCAAAGAAACTCAGCTCGGGGTTTGAGTCGAAGTTATAGGGCGTGTAGTGGAAGCCGAAGGCGGCGGATTTTCCGGCGTGGCGGGATTGCCAGTCGGCGTAGTGGGCGATGAGGTGTTCGCGGTCCACGGGGTAGCGGATTTCGGCGGTGTAGGTTTCGGTTCCGTTGGCATCGAGTTTGCGGTCGAAGCCGTCGGTCTTGACGAGTGCGAGGGCGCGTTCGACGGTTTCTTCTTTCACTTCATAGTGTGAGTAGAGTTGTTCAATCTGTCCGCCCAGGTCGGCGAGGTGGGCGACGGGGATTTCGTCGGAGCCGCCATAGATGCTGCGGAGTTCGTCCAGCACCGCCCAGGGGTCGAGGCGATAGATTCGGGCCAGTTCGTTTGCGGCGGTGTAGAGGTCGAGGGTGTCGGGGGCGGCGGCGATTTGGAGGGTGTCGCCCGTTTGCTGGAGAATGGATTGCGTGGCGGATTGGCGCGAGATGGCGAAGGTCAGCCGCTCTATCTTGGTCGGGGCCACTTTGGCGGGTTTTTGAAGTTTTAGGGCGGTTTTTTGGGGAGTCTCTTTTCGGACAACGGTGCGGATCAACTGCGTGATGACCAGCGGGGGGAGCTTCACTTTGCGCAGGGTGATGGTGGCGCTCTTGCTGGTGCTTTCCTTTCGGCGGAGATCGTCGAGGGATTCGCCGTAGGTTTCGCGCAGTTCCTTGTCGAGGGTGCGTTGGTTTTCCGTGGAAAGATAGATGGAAGCGGGAACGGTGTTGCCGGGGACTTGGCGGAGGCAACGGGAGGCGGCTTGGAGGACGAAATTGTTGGAGGTTTTCAGCTTCCGAGCCAATGCACAGGCGAAAAGGCTGGGGACATTCCAGCCCTCCGTGCCCATGTTCACGAGGAGAATGACGCGCTTGGGCGAGTTGGGGTCATTGATTCGCTCGAAGGCGGAGTGGTCGGCAGCCCCGGCTTTGCTGTGACACTCCAAGACCAGGTCGGTGGATAGGCCCAATTCGGTCAGCTTGGTTTCCACGATGGGGCGCAGTTCCCGGAGGTCGGCGGTCTGGGGAAAATAGATGGCGAGCTTGGCGGGCGAACCGTCAGGCAAGGAGACATCGCGGTATTTCTCGAAAAATTCGGCGACGATCTGGGCAACAACGGGTCGGGCATCGCCATCGAAGTTGTACGCATGGATGTTTGCGCCGATGGTTTTGAGAATATTGTCGGAGATGCCTTGCGAGAGGCCATACCAGATGACGACATCGCGGAGCAGTTGGCGCTCGAAATAGGGGGTGCCGGTGGTGTTGACGACGCAAACGAGATTCGGGCTGTTGGCGTGGAGGTAATCCACGGTTTTGCGGACCTTTTTGAGTCCCGTGTCGAGGGCCTGGCCGTAGGTGTGGTGCGCCTCGTCGGAGAAGATGCCGAGGGATGGAAGGCTGGCGATGGATTGGAGGCGGAGATTTGCCACTTCAGCGCGTGCTTCGTCTTCCTGCTTTGGATTGAACAGAGAACCCAAATCGCTCTTGCGGATGGTTTCCTTCTGGATGCGGATTTTCTCGGTATTGGTGACGATGACATTGAAGGAGCTGCCCTTGATGACGGAGATATCGCGTTCGCCGTCGCGAGTGAAAATGAGTTTTACGGTGGCGGCGAATTGCTTGTATAGGCGCGGCGGGAGGATGCGGTCGTAGGGGACGGCGGCAATTTCACGGAGTGCGCCGAGAATTGTTTTGCCGGGGGCAAACACGAGGGCGTTCTGAATGAATGTGCCCTTCGGGTATTCGATCGCCATGGCAAATTCGGTGGCGATGATGGCGCCGATGAGTGCGGTTTTCCCTGCGCCCATGGCTAGAGCGAGGATGTAGCTGGAATAGTCGAGGTTCAGGGTTTCCCGCAGGGCTTGCAGGTTGTGGGTGCGGACGAAATCATCGTCGGTGGCGATGCTGTCCCATAGAAGCGGGAATTGATATTTGGCTGCTTGAAAGGCGGCGTGGGGAATGCCGAGAGCTTTCAGCAAGGCATCGGGATTGTCGGCGGCGGGGAAATATTGCTCGTAGAGATCGGAGATTTTCGGTGTGCCTTTTACCAGCCGCAAAAACCAGTAAGTTTCCAAGGCGCGAAGCTGCGGGGCTCGAAGCCGGAATCCGTCGCCCTCGGGCTCGCTGGCCCAAGTCAGGATTTCCTCGATGGCGGGATAGTCTTCGTGCGGGTAGTCGTTTTTCCGCCATTGCCCCGTGTCTTGGACCAGTTTTTCAATAAGTGTGGACATCGCTCGTTCAAGTTTCTTGGCGCAAAGCATACGCTCAACCTCGAAATTGGTCAGTAGCAAAAGACAGGTAGAATGAGCGCGCATCCCCACCCCGCCCAAACCCCGCCGCCCCAACCACCCGGCATGCCGCGCCACCGCGCAATGCGCGGCC
>CAZNGD010000295.1:0-2862 GCA_964572295.1 uncultured Verrucomicrobiota bacterium | reverse complement strand
GTCTTGTCGGACAGTTCAATCGTGTTGATCCGCACCAGCCCCTGTTCATCATTGGCCGCCACCGTGACCGGCACGCGCCAGTTCAACCGCAATACATCCTGCAGGTGCGTCCACACCGCCGCCGTGCGTTGCCGCGCGAAGCGCGCAATGCGGTCGCCGTGGCTCGCCCAATCGGTCGGCTGCCGCCACCGCGCCACGTGCTCGGTCAGTTCGGGCTGAATGGTTGCGCTCACGCGCGCCCATTGGCTGGTCGCCCATTGCCGACTGTAGGCCGTGTTCAACTGGTCGCTGAAGCGCAGCACAAAATGCCGCCGGAAGTCCGGGTTGCCCATCAGGCGGCGATACATCACCGTCGCATCCGGCTCGTTGGCCCACGTGGCGCCGTCCTGTTCGGCGTTCTGCACATAGGCCATCATGTTGAACTGGTCCACCAATCCGAAATGCTTTTTGTTCGCGTCGTAGTACTCGTTGCCGGGCACGTAGCCGTAATCCAGGCCAAACGCGAAATCCATGTCGTAGATCATGTGTCGCCAGCGCCCGTCCAAGCCGTAGGGCGCGCCTTCATCGCGCACCTGTTCGATGGACCGCCACGCGCGGACGTTGTTGCCCGGCCAGTCCGAATTGCCCGCAAAAATGTGCGCCTGAAAAAAATCGGCGAAGTTGTCCACATCCATCCAGTCCTGCACCGCGGCGTAGTTCGCGGCAACGGCCAGATCGTGATTCTTCACGTAGCTCCACAGGTTGGAATAATCCGAACCCCATGCGCGATGGCCCGCATCATAAACGGGCACGTTGGGATTTCCCCCCACGGCGCGGTCAATCTCGACCTGCACATATTCCAGCTCGCCGAGTCCGTAGTGGTGGTCAATGTAGCCTTCATCCAGCCGCTCGCGCAGGTCGTGAATGCCCCAGTATTCGCCATCGAGAAACACGATCACCGGCCGCCCGTGCTGGCGATCCACCGTCGCGTTGGCCGTCAGCGATTGCGCATACAAATCGCGCAGCAGCCCCTGCCCCCAATCGTTGCCGGCATTGCGCAGAATGAAGGTGTCAAACTGGGCCAGCGGGATTTCATCAAAGAGCGCGTACTTGAACGAGCCCGGCCCGCGGGCATAAACCCGGATGGCCTTCCGCGGGCGGCTGCGCGTGGTGTTGCCGTGCAGCCGCAGGCCGACGTTGCCGCTGAACGCCAGCGCGCCGTCCGGCGTAAAGTATTCAATCGTCCCCGTGCGCTCCCACTCCGCGCCCTTCTGCCACATGTTGCCATTCTCCGGCGTATAAATGCCGTTGGTCGCGCCAAACAGATTCGCCTTGTCCGTCGCGATGGACACCACCGGCAACGTGTAGCGGTTGGTGCCGGCCGGCGTGACGATGTATGAATGCGTTGTGTGCGGCCCCGGCGAGCCATCCTTGAAGATCCGCGCGCGCAGCGTGTAGAACTTGAACACGGAGCCATCCGGCGCTTGCCAATCATCCGCGCCGCCCATGCTTTCCGTCGTCTGAATCGCCGACAAATCATTCGGCGCCGTCCGGCTCCCGATGGTCAGCGCGTCGGAATATACCGGCGAAGAGGCTGTCGGCTCGCTGCCATCCAACGTGTAGCGGATGGTCGCGCCGTCTGCCGTCGTGGACAGCGCAACCGTCACCGCTGCCGGGTAGTATCCCCCCGGCATGGAAAACGCCACCGGCGGCAAATCAATCAAATCGCCATTGTTGAGGTTGGCCGCGCCCGGCGTGGGGGTCTGGAAAAACCACAGGTCACCCGTGCCGTTGGGATAGCGCCCCAGCGAGTCATCCCGGCTGATCACCTTGGCGGGCACCAGATCCATCTGCGTTCCGGCTGCATCCGTCAACACGACATCCTCGCCATCGGAGCTGATGCCGAAACTGGTGTGCAGCGAGTTCCCGTTCGTGATCGCCGGGCGGTCTTTGTTCGAGGCATACACCATCAGATACTCGCCCGCGCCAATGCTCACCTCGCCGAACACCCACTTGAATGGCTTTTTGGCGCTGTCCGAAAGCCCCCAGCCCGCCAGCGGGATGGCCGCATCGGTGGCGTTGTACAGCTCGACCCAATCCGGCGTGTCGCCGTCTTCGTCTTTGGTGGTCACGCCATTGGAGGACTGCACTTCATTGATGTAAATCCCGCCAATCGCCGTCACGGCGATGTTGGTCACAACCGGGGCATAGACGATGTCATCCTCCGGCATGAAGCGCACCGCTTGGCGCGTGGTCCCCGCGCCCGGAATCACCGTGTCATTCACCCATTCAAACGCGCCGGCCACAGCCGCGGTGCCGCCGGTCAACTCCGCGCTCGCCAAGCTCTGCCCCCAGGACAGGGCGCTGGCCGTCGGCCACGACAGGATCGTGGGCACTTCCCGGTCGTCGGTGTTTTCGGGACGCGAGATCAACAGTTCATTATAGAAGGGTTCGCGCGCTTGGGTGCCATCTTCCTGCCGCGTCATGAAAAATTCCAGCGCATTGGGCGCCGCCGCGATGGGGATATTGGTCGTGAAGGTTCCGCTGCCATCCCGGTCATTGGCATTCACCGCCAGCGTGGTCGCGTTCACATATTCAAACGACCACGTCATGGCATTGGTTCCATTTCCAAAACCGCAATTTACGCCATTCACAGAGATGCTGTTCCAAGCGCCATTCGTCACCGTCACCAGCGCCGCGCCCCCCGCGCCGATTCTGAAGCCCTTGCCGCCCCCATTGCCCGACCCCATGTTGAACCCCCACTGCAAACTCAACGTATCGCCCACGGCCATCGCTTGGCTAAACGGGCGGCGCGCCGTCACCGACGCGCGCCGGGGGGGGGGGGGGGGGGGGGGGGGGGGGGGGGGGGGGGGGGGGGGGGGG
>CAZNGD010000294.1:0-2894 GCA_964572295.1 uncultured Verrucomicrobiota bacterium | reverse complement strand
CGCGTTTGAGGTCGTGGAGGAGGGCGTGTTCGGGGCCGACGCCGGGGTAGTCGAGTCCGGCGGAGATGGACCAGGCTTCGTGGATTTGGCCTTCGTCGGATTGAAGCAGATAGGTCATGGCGCCGTGGAGTTCGCCGGGAGAGCCGCCGCAGATGGAGGCGGCATGGCGCGGGGTGTCGAGTCCATCGCCGGCGGCCTCGGCGCCGATCATATCGCACGGATCATCAAGGAAGGGATAAAACAGGCCCATGGCGTTGGAGCCGCCGCCGACGCAGGCGGTGAGGAGGTCGGGCAACCGGCCGATCTGGTCCAGGCATTGCGCGCGGGCCTCGTTGCCGATGACGCGCTGGAAGTCGCGGACCATTTCGGGATAGGGGTGGGGGCCGGCGACGCTGCCGATCACATAGAAGGTGTCGGCGCTGTGGGCGGACCAGTAGCGCAGGGCTTCGTTCATCGCATCCTTGAGCGTGGAGGTGCCGGAGGTCACGGGAATGACTTCGGCGCCGAGCAGTTCCATGCGGCGGACGTTGGGGGCCTGGCGGCGGATATCTTCCGCGCCCATGAACACCTTGCACTCGAAACCGAAACGCGCGGCGATGGTGGCGGTGGCGACGCCGTGTTGGCCGGCGCCGGTTTCAGCGATTACATGTTTCTTGCCCATGCGCCGCGCGAGCAGGCCTTGGCCGACGACGTTGTTGATCTTGTGTGCGCCGGTATGGGTGCAGTCTTCGCGTTTGAGCCAGATTTGCGCACCGCCGAGGTGGGCGCTGAGGCGTTGGGCGTGGTCGAGGGGGGTGGGGCGCGCGGCGTAGTCGCGCAGCATGGCGTGGAAGTCGGCGAGAAAGGCGGGGTCGGTTTTGGCGGCGTTCCAGGCGGATTCAACGTCAAGGAGGGCGGTCATGAGGGTTTCGCCGACGAAGCGGCCGCCGTAGGGGCCGAAGTGGCCGGTGGTGTCGGGGTATTGGCCGGTGAGTTTGTTCATGAGGGGTCAGGGTTCGGGGTTCAGGGTTCAGGTGAGAGGTTAGAGGGCAGAGGGCAGGGGGCAGAGGTCAGGTAGGATGGGTGGGAGGAGGCGGAAATCCTTTTCCGCACTGCGATGTGCTTCGCACAGCGGGCAAGGGTGTTCAAGGGGGGAGAATAGTTGAGGGCGGGGTTGGACATTATTTTGAGGTGGGATGGAACACTTGGCTGAGGCGGGCGTGGGCTTCGCGGATGAGTTCTTCGGTGGTGGGCCAGTCAATGCAGGCATCGGTGACGGACTGGCGGGGATTGAGGCGGGCGGGGTTGGTGGGCACCGGTTGGTTGCCGCCTTCCAGATTGCTTTCCAGCATAAAGCCGCGGATGCAGGAGGCGCCATTTTCAATCTGGGTGAGAACATCGCGCAGAACGAGGCCTTGTCGTTCCGGCTTTTTGCCGGAGTTGCCATGCGAGCAGTCAATCATGATGTTTTGGGGGAGGTGGGCCTCGCGCAGCGCTTTTTCGCAGGCGGCCACGCTGGCGGCATCGTAGTTGGGTTTTTTGCCGCCGCGCAGCACGACGTGGGGATAGGCGTTGCCCGTGGTGGAAAATACGGCGGGCAGGCCTTCTTCGGTGACACCGAGAAAATGATGCGGGCCCATGGCGGAGCGGACGCTATTGATCGCGGCTTCGAGCGAGCCGTCGGTGCCGTTTTTGAAACCGATGGGCGTGGAAATGCCGCTGGCGATTTCGCGGTGGGTTTGGGCTTCGGCCGTGCGCGCGCCGATCACGTTCCAGGAGATCAGATCGCCGATGTATTGCGGCATAAGGACATCGAGCAGCTCGGTGGCGGCGGGCAAGCCGATTTCCGCCACGCGGATCAGGAAATGCCGGGCCATGCGGATGCCTTCTTCGATGTGAAACGTGTCGTTCATGTACGGGTCGTTGATCAGCCCCTTCCAGCCGATGGAGGACCGGGGTTTTTCAAAATAGACGCGCATCACCAGGCAAATTGTCCCGGCCACTTCTGTGGCGAGGCCCTTGAGTTTGTGGGCATATTCTTCGGCGGCTTCCAGGTTATGAATGGAGCAGGGGCCCACCACTGCGAACAGGCGCGGGTCCTCGCCGTCGAGGATGCGCTCCAGCGTTTCGCGGCCTTGGGCCACCGTGGCAATGGCCTTGGTGCTCAGGGGCAAATCCACCTTGATCTCGCGCGGCGGCGGCAGCGGGAGGACCGATTCAATATTGATATTTTCCAGCCGGGGATGACTCATGGGGTTCCTTTCCAAAAAAAGGGTCGCGCGGGCGGTGGCAGTTGGGCCGCCGCCTGCACATAGGCCAAAACAGACGCTTTATCCTTGATTCCGGGCGCGGCTTCAAGGCTGGAGCTGGCATCGAATCCGCCAGCCCGGGAGGCTTGCGCGGCGGCGGCGAGGTTCTCGGGGCCGATACCCCCGGCGATGGCGAATGGGAAAGAGGCCGCCAAAATGGCGGCGCCC
This sequence comes from uncultured Verrucomicrobiota bacterium, assembly GCA_964572295.1. Classification (GTDB taxonomy): domain Bacteria; phylum Verrucomicrobiota; class Kiritimatiellia; order CAIQIC01; family Lenti-01; genus CAZNGD01. Next base: position 438 of record CAZNGD010000294.1, on the reverse strand, counting down.
GCCCACTCCCAGGCGGCGGCATTGCCACCGGGCAACGCGCCGCAGCCGCATTCGACGAGGATGCCGGTTCCGGCGGGCAACGCCTGCGCGCGGGCGAGTAAATCCGGGCCGGTGGTTTTCAGGACAGCCACAACGTGCAGGCCCGCTTGCGCCAGAGTGATGATGTCGGCCGCCGATTCCTCGCCGTGCAGTTGGATGGTGGTGAGGGACGCGGTGCGGGCAATCGCCAGAATATCGGCGACCGGGCGATTCACAAAGATGCCCACCCGCGCGATGCCGCGCGGCAAATCAGCAAAACAATCGCGCGCCTGTTCGGGCGTGACGTGGCGCGGGCTGCGCGGATAAAACACCGCGCCGAGGGCGCCCGCGCCGGCTTCGGCGCAGAAGAGCGCGTCTTCGCGCCGGGTGATGCCGCAGATTTTTAGGAAGGGGAGCATG
>CAZNGD010000293.1:0-2912 GCA_964572295.1 uncultured Verrucomicrobiota bacterium | reverse complement strand
AGGGGCCGAGGTTCTTCTGCGCGCCGGCATAAATCAGGCCGAACGACTTGAGATCAAACGCGCGCGAGAGAATGTCGCTGGACATGTCGCACACCAGCGGCGCGGCCGTCTGCGGGAACTTCTGGATTTGCGTGCCGGCGATGGTTTCGTTGGAGGTCACGTGCACATAGGCCGCGCCCGGCGTGTAGTTCAGCGCGTCAAAGTCCGGCATGTTCGTCGGGATTTCCTTCGAGGTGTCGGCCAGAATGTTGACGTTGCCCACCTTCTTGGCTTCCTTGATGGCCTTGCTGGCCCACGCGCCGGTGTTCACGTAGTCGGCGGTCTGGCCGGCGACCAGCAGGTTCAGGGGAATCTGCGAGAATTGCAGGCTCGCCCCGCCTTGCAGGAACAGCACCTGATAATCATCGGTCACGCCCAGCAGTTTGCTCAGGTTGGCCACGGCTTCGTCATGGACCGCCGCATAGGCCTTGCCCCGGTGACTGTGCTCCATGATGGACATTCCCGTGCCGTTGAAATCAATCAGCTCGCGTTGGGCGATTTCCAGAACTTCCAGCGGGAGGGCCGCCGGGCCGGCGTTAAAGTTGAATGCTCTGCTCATTAGGTTTTCCTTCTCTTGTTATTTGACATCACACGGCGCGAATCATAGCCACACCATCCGGCAAAAATCAATCAGAACCCGCTGGCGGGCGCGGCCCGGGGCGCGGCCGCGTTTTAGCGGGCGGCCCAGCGGCGTTGCAGGCCCAGCGCCAGCTCGAAGAACGAACGCGCTTCCGGAAAGAGCCCCGCAGTCGCCACCTCGTGGCCGGGGCCGGAACGCCCGTGCGTGCCGCGGATTTTTTCCGTGCGCGACGAGGTCTGCGGCGGCGGAAACCCGAAAAACAGCTCGCAGGGATCAAAGCCGGGCTTGTTATGGATGTCCATTTGCCGGGCATAATCGGGCGCTTCGCGCGCCCGCGTCCACCACGGATACGCGAACCAGCGGCCCGGCGCAGCCACCAGCAGCAGGTCGCCGGAGCGCGCCGGAAAATGGAGGTCGCGCTCGACTTGCGCGGCGCGGTCGAGCGCCTCCGCCACGCCGTCCAGCGCCGTCAGCCGCTCGCGTACCTGCGGCAAATCGGCGGGATCGCGCACATGGACGTGGGCAATCTGATGATCCACCACCGCAAACGCGCGCGCCGTAAAGAAATCGGGATACACCATGTTCGCCGTGGTGCGCGTGTGGAAGAGTCCCGCCGCGCGCAGCAGCCGGTTGGGGAAGACCGCGCCATCGCCCGGCGCCACGGGTTCGATGGCGTAATCGCCGGTGAGCAGCCATTCGCGGCCCTGCGCTTCGGCGGCGGCCGCCAGCGGCTCAATTTGCGCCAGCGCTTCCGCCAGCGCGGCGGCGGCCTGCGGCGAGGCGGGGCCGTAGCGCTGCAAATCGTAGTCGAGCGTGGGCAGATAGACCAGCAGGTGATCCGGCGCATCCGCGCGCGCCAGCAGCCGCTGTGCGGCGGCGGCAATCCAGCGGCCCACCTTCGCGCGCGCGAGTGGTCCCCAATAATGATACAGGTCAAACCGGCGGCCCAATTGCGCGCTCAACTCGGCATACAACGGCTCGGGCCGCGAGTAGCAATCCATGACCAGCCCGCCATGATGCCGGTGAATCGGCTTGGGCGAAATCACCATGTCCACCTCTTCGCCGAGGCTTTGCTGCCAGAAGGCCATGCCGACGGTTTGGCCCGCCTGCCGGGCATCCGCCCATACGCGCCGCCCGTGCACCAACGCGGCGGCTTGCTCCCAGAAAAAGGGCCGCGCCAAATCGTGGTGAAACCAGCCGCTGGCCACCACGCCGTGGCGCGCGGGCGGCAGCGCCGTCCGCAGCGTGGCCTGCGCGGGACAGGTCAACGACAGCCCTCCCGGCGCAATGGGCCGCAACGCGAGCCGCGTCACCGGCTTGTGCCACTCCACCAGGTTCCAGCCGAATCCGGCCGCCAAAATCACCAGGGTCCGGGGAGGGGTTTTGCTCATGGAATGTCATCCAATATATGAAAAGTAATGGCTTGAATCTCGCCCCCGAGCGGCCGCAGCGTGTAGCGGTGCCACTCGCGCAGCAGGTTATCCGGGGCCTTGACGATCTCGGTGGTGTGTTGCAGATGCCAGCCGGGCGGAGTGGCCGGCAGGTCGGTTGGCCGCAGTTGGTGCGCGGCATACAGCGTGGGCAGCAGCAGCGTGGCCTCGCCGTAGCGTTGCGCCGCGCGATCGGCCCGCCGGACAAACGCCACCGCGCCGGCGGTCGCGGTGGCTAGCAGCGCACACAGCCCCAACGCGGCCAGCGCTTCCAACAGCGTAAAGCCGGCGGCATGACATGCGGTGCGGGGCGATTTCATCGGCAAGGCCCACTCTGGCACGAGCCTCCCGCCAAGGCAATCCTGTTCTGCCCGCGTTTTTCGTGTCGCCCCGCCGCGGGCGCGGGTGTAGGCTTCCTCCGCATGATGACTGCCCGCCAACCCGCCGCGCCCGCGTCCGAAAAAAATCGGGGCCCGCGCGTGGCCACCGCGCTCACCGTCGCCGCCGCCGTGGTGTTGACCTTGGGGCTGGCCGGGGCGGGCGGGCTGTACCACACCCAGCAGCGGCAGGAAGATGCCCGCGTCGCGCGCGGCTTCCAGCAGGCCGCCGAAACCTTCTTCAGCCGCACCCTGCGCGAAGTGCAACTGTTCATGGAAGTGCTCGATTCCATCCGCCAACTGCACAGCCTGTCGGATCAGGTGTCACCGGCCGCGTTTGAGGAAATCGTGCGCAAGGGCATGATCTACCAGCGCCGGATTCTGGGCGCGTATGGGTTTGTGCAGCGCATGCCGCACACCCTGCGCGAGGGCTACGAAGCCCCCGGCGGCGGCGGCCATCCCATCGTGCAGGCGGATGATCGCGGC
>CAZNGD010000292.1:1977-2934 GCA_964572295.1 uncultured Verrucomicrobiota bacterium | reverse complement strand
TGCTCTATGCGTTCCGGCTGCACGGCGTGCCCCGCACCATCCTGGGCATTCACGCCATCTACTCCAGCCTGGCGGTGGCCCTGCGCGCGATTTATCTGCAACCCTACATCCTGCGCCTCGAAGCCCGGCGGCGCCTCCTCTTCATCGGCAGCCCCCAGCGCGCGGCCGGTCTCCACGCCTGGCTGAGCCACCCCTCCCACGCGCGCTTTTTTGATATTGTTGGCTTCCTGCCGCCCGCAGGCACGCCGCCCCCCCCCCACTTCCCCGCCCCCGGCTCGCTCAACGACTTTTCCGCCATCCTGCACTCCACCGTGGTGGATGCGGTGGTCATCCTGCCCGACGACATTGCCACCGCGCAAGTCACGCAGTGGCTGCGCCAGTGCGAAATCGAAGGCATCGAAGCGTGGCTGCTCTCGCCGTTTCTGCACACCACCATCGCCGAAGCCACGCTCGACGAAGTGGCGGGCGATACCGTGCTGCTGTTCACCACCACCGCCAAATCGTCGTGGGCGCTCTTCTTCAAACGGCTGCTGGATATCGTCGGCGCGGCGCTCGGCCTGGTTGTCCTCTCGCCGCTGCTCCTCGGTTTTGCGCTGACCATTCGCCTGACCTCGCCGGGCCCCGTTTTCTTTACGCAACGCCGCAGCACCCTGCGCGGCCGCGAATTCAAAATGATCAAGTTCCGCACCATGGTCGCCAATGCCGAACAAATTCGCGCCGACCTCGAAGCGCACAACGAAGTCACCGGCCCCGTGTTCAAAATCAAGGACGACCCGCGCATCACGCCCGTGGGCCGCTGGCTGCGCCGCTACTCACTCGATGAACTCCCCCAACTGTGGAATGTCCTCGTCGGCGACATGTCCCTGGTCGGCCGGCCCCCCCCCCACACCCCCCCCATCGCCCAAAATAAAAAAAAGAAAACCCGCCCCCCCACAAAGAGCCCCCCCCGGACCACAC
>CAZNGD010000292.1:0-1967 GCA_964572295.1 uncultured Verrucomicrobiota bacterium | reverse complement strand
GTGGGCCGCTGGCTGCGCCGCTAGTCCCTCGACGAACTCCCCCAGCTCTGGAACGTCCTCAAGGGCGACATGTCGCTCGTCGGCCCCCGCCCCCCCATTCCGGCCGAAGTGGAACAATACGAAAACTGGCAGCGCCGCCGCCTCTCCATGCGCGCCGGCTGCACCTGCCTCTGGCAGGTCGGCGGGCGCAACCACTTGCCGTTCGAGGAATGGATGCGCCTGGACCTCAAATATATTGATACGTGGTCGCTCGGCCTCGATTTCCGCATTCTGTTGAAAACCATAGGCGTGATCCTCCGTGGCACCGGCTACTAACCCCGCCCCGCCCCGCCGCCCCGGCTTGTTTTTTGACCGCGACGGCATCGTCAACCGCAGCCCCGGCCCCGGCTATGTGAATCATCTCGACGATTTTCATATCCTGCCCGGCTTCGCCGAGTGCGTGCGCATCGCCACCGCCAAGGGTTGGCCCGCGCTCATTGTCACCAATCAGCGCGGGATCAGCCGGGGCATCACCCCCCCCGACCAGTTGGCCGCCATGCACCAGCGGCTGCGTGACGAGCTGGCCGCCGCCGGCCTCGCCCTGCTCGATATTTTGATTTGCACCGCCGCCGATGCCGCGCACCCCAACCGCAAACCCAACCCCGGAATGTTGCGCGACGCCGCCCAACGGCATCATCTGGATTTGGCCCGCTCCTGGATCATCGGCGACCGCGAAAGCGATGTGCAAACCGGCCACAACGCCGGCCTCGCCGTCACCGTGCTGGTGGACCCCGCCGCGCCCGCCACCGCCGCCACCTACTGCGTGCCGGACATGCCCGCTTGCGCCGCGCTGCTCGCCGCCAAGCTGCCCGCCGCGCCAGCGTAAGATTCAGCCGTTCGTTTCGCCCAGTTTGTCCAGAAACGCGGCCTCATCCAAAATCATAATCCCCAACCGCCGGGCGGTGGCCAGCTTGCTTCCCGCGGCTTTGCCCGCCACCACCAGGTTCGTGGTCTTGCCCACGGTTTCCATCACCGTGGCGCCGCGGCGACGCAGCTCCTCCTGCGCCTGGGGCCGCGTGAACTTTTCCAGCGTCCCCGTAATGACCACGCGCTGGCCAAAGAAAAAGCCATCCGTATTCGCGGTGGCCGCCACGCGCTCCACGCGATCAAAACGCACGCCCGCCTGACGCAGTTTTTCCACCGTGGCCCGGTTGCGCGGGTTGGCAAAATAATCCACCACGCTCTGCGCCACGATGTCCCCCACATCGCGCACATTGGCCAGCGCCGTGGCCGAGGCCGCCATCAACGCATCCAGCGCCCCCAACTCCTGCGCCAACGCCCGCGCCAACCCCTCCCCCACATTCGGGATGCCCAAGCCATGAATCAGCCGCCACAGCTCGTTGTTTTTGCTGGCGGCCACCGCCGCGCACAGCTTGGTGGCCAGCTTCATGGCGGCCGCCTTGGACTCCGGCGCGCGGTTGGGCCGCCGCTGATCAATGGCCGTCGGGGTCAGGGCGTACAGGTCCGCCACATCGCGCACCACCGGCGGCAATACGCGCGCCACGATGCTCTGGCCGAAAAGCCCGTCATCCACTTTTTCCGTCACGGTTGTCGGGGAGGCCAGCGCGGCGAGAATGGCCTCGCCAAAGCCGTCAATGTTCATCGCCTTGCGCGCCACGAAATGCTCCAACCGCCCGCGCACCTGGGCGGGGCAGTCATCGTTGACGCACCGCCACGCCGCCGCCGCCGGGTCGCGCGTGATGGGCTGGCCGCACGATGGGCAGCAGCCGCCCGCATGGGCAAACAAATCGAACGGCTGCGTGCCCGCCGGGCGGCGTTCCGGCACCACCGCCACCACCGCCGGAATGACCTCGCCCGCCTTTTCAATCACCACCGTATCCTGCACCCGGATATCCTTGCGCCGGATTTCATCTTCGTTGTGCAGCGTGGCGCGGGCAATGGTCGAGCCCGCCAACTCCACCGGCTCC
>CAZNGD010000291.1:0-2945 GCA_964572295.1 uncultured Verrucomicrobiota bacterium | reverse complement strand
GGCACGCCGTGCAGCCGGAACGCATAGAGCAGCCCCAGCAGCACCGCGCAGCTCAGCAACCCGCTGCGCACGGCATGGCGCAAAATGCGCGTGGGCGGCAGGCCGATGAACTGCCGGTAAAAGCCGGAGATGTCCAGCATGAACACCCACACCGGCACCACCAGCACATAGAGCCAGGCGTTGGACCAAAACATGTCGAAGATGGCGAAGTGGCCGGGAAACAGCCACGCCAGCAGCTTGTGCGTGACCAGCGCGGCCAGCAACGACAGGGCGATCAGCAGCGCGTCCAGAATCGCGGCCAGTTCCGATTGGAATTTGAAGCTTCTACGCAACATGGTTTTGCGGGGCAAAGGATAGCAGGCCGCGTCGGGAAAACCAGCCTAAAAACGCTGCTGGTCTTCGCGCAAAAACGCGAGGACATCCTTGAAGCGTTGCAGATTTTCCGGGTCCACGCGGGTGAGGGTTTCGTGGGCGTCGTACATCAGCGCGGCCAGGTCGCGTTGACTCACCGGGTCGGTTTCGACGGCGCGCAGATTTTGTTTCAGGCCGGAGAGGTCGCCCAAGCCGGCGGGCAGCTCCGCGGCGGCATAACTTTTGAGCAGGCGGTCCACGCCCAGCCCGTGGAGCAGGCCGCGCGCGTGCGCGGTCAGATTGAGCAGCGCCAGACGGCAATCGGAGGTGCGCTGGGCCAGCCCGGCCGACGCCAGCGCGCCCATGAAGGTGCTGTCCATGGTCAGGCAATCGGCCATATCCACCACCACCAGCAGACTGCCCGCCAGTTTGGCCGCTTGCAGCGCCTGCTTGAACGCGGGCGCCAACTTGAACGTGGCCGCGCCGCTCACGACAATCAAGGTGCAGTTGTCGGCCGTGGCCGCCAGAATTCGGGGGGGGAGTGGCGCGGCGCGGTTCATGGTCAGCCGGTCCAGTTGGCGGACGTTTGCGTGGCCAGCACCTTGCCCCGCCAGACCACGCGCAGGCGCCATTGGACGACGCGCCCGCCCTGGCGAACCTTGTCCGATGGAATTTCCAGCACCGACAGCGTATTGCCCTCGGACTTGTCCGTCGTGCGCAAAAAATAGCTGCGGACCACGGGGCTGCGCTCCTGGAGCGTCTCCAGCAGCAGCACGGCGCCGGGGGGGATGCCGGGCGGATTGGCATACCAGCGGATATCGAAGCGCTCGCGCCCGCCCGTATCGGCATCGGGGTCCTGGAAGCTGCGCACGCCCGCGCCGGGCACATTGGGCGTGGCCTGATACATGAAGGATTGCTGCACCCCGATGATGTGGGCGCGCGCCACATAGGTATAGGGTTCGGCGCGGACCACCGGCGACAACAGGAACACAGCCAACACCGCGCCCGCGCCCCAGCGGACCACGCCCCGCAATCTGTCGGCGCACCCTACCATGACCCACCACCCTAGCATTCGGCGGCCCGCGCTGTCAACGCGCGCGCGGCTGGAAGGACGACTCGCCGGCCAGCCGCTCAAACAGCGCTTTTTCCTTGGCGGAGGGGCGGTCGGGCACCACGATGCGGATCGTCACCACCATATCGCCGCGCGAGCCCGCCTTGTTCGGCAGGCCTTTGCCCTTCAACCGCAGGCGCGCGCCGCTTTGCGTGCCCGGCCGGATGGTCAATGTCGCCGGCCCTTCCAGCGTGGGGATGCCCACCTTTGCGCCCAGCACCGCCTCCCACGGCGCAAGGGCCAACCCTTGGGACAAATCGTGGCCCTGCAGTTGAAAATCCGGATGCGGCGCAACCTGTAGATTGAGATACAAATTACCACCCGCCGCGCCCTGCCCCGAAAGACGGATGCGCGAGCCCGCCGTGGCGCCGGCGGGAATCCGCACATGGAACGTTTTGGCCTCGTGCGTCACCGTGCCGTTGGGCTGCGCCACGGGCACCTGCAAGGTAATGACCTGCGGCTCGCGGCTCGCCAAGTCCGCGAGGGAAATCGTCAGCGTCGCCTCAAAATCCTGGCCGCGCGGCTGAAACGTCTCCGCGTTGGCCGCGCCGCCGAACGCGCCGAAGCCGCCAAACGGGGGGCTGCGCCGGCCGCGTCCTGCGCGGCCCGCCCCGGCCAAGTCGCCAAACAGCGCCGAAAAGAAATCGCTGAAATCGCCGCCGGCCTCCTCGCCGAACTCGAAATGCACACCACTGGGCCCGCTGCTGGCCGAGCGGAAACCGCCCCAGCCCGGCGGCGGCGTGAAGCGCTGCCCGGCCTTCCAGTTGGCGCCCAACGCATCATAGCGCTTGCGCTTTTCGGGATCGGACAGCACCTCGTTCGCCTCATTGATTTCCTTGAAGCGCGCCTCCGCGCCCGCAGTTTTGTTCACATCGGGGTGATACTGCCGCGCCAATTTGCGGTAGGCCTTTTTGATCTCCTCGGCGGTCGCCGTGCGCGCGATGCCGAGAACGGCGTAATAATCCAGATACTTCATGGGGCAGACTTACCGGCGGCGCTTGAGATCGTCCACATCCTTTTCGATGCTATCCAACCGGCGCTCCATGGTATCAAACGGCGACGGCGGCCGGTACGTCGTCCCCAGCCGCGCCTCAATCGTCTCCAGCCGGCTTTCGATTTTGTTCAGGCGCGCGGTCAAGTCCTCGACATCGCGTTGCACACTACGGACCTCGCGGACCCAAGGCTCGGCCGCCGGCGAATCGGCCCACGCGCCACCCGCCAGCAGCAGCGCCACCGCCGCCGCAACCATGATTGTTTTCATAACAGCTCCTTCGTTGAGCCCCCACTATACGCCAGCCTCCCGGCCGAGGGCAACGCCCTTGCATGCTTGCGCCCCGCCGCCGCCCGCCCCGTGGCCCGCGCAAAAAAAGGTTGAGCTCTGTTGACGCGGGGAGGGGCGGCTGGTATGGTGCGCAAGATTTCAAACGGGGCACCCGTGGTGAAATTGGCAGACACGTAAGATTCAGGTTCTTATGCCCTTAAA
>CAZNGD010000290.1:0-2978 GCA_964572295.1 uncultured Verrucomicrobiota bacterium | reverse complement strand
GACGCTCTTCCGATCTGGCCGCAGCCGCCTTGGCTTCTTCGGCGGCCTTGCGCTCCGCGTGAACCCGCTCGCGTTCGGCCAGCGCCTCTTGTTTTTTCTGCCGGGCCAATTCAGCCTTGGTCGGCTGCATACTCACCATCGGCACCATCTCGGGTTGGCCGGTCAGCGGCACCACCAGCATACTGCTCGGCGGCGGCGCAATCGCTTCGCCGGTGTATGAAGGTACGGGGCGTGGCAGGATTTCTTCCGCCGCCGCAATTTCGGCTTCCACCGCCGGATCGGGCGGCCAATCGGTCGCCGCGTCTGCCGTCGTTTCGACGACCGCCGGTTCCTCCTCCGCCGCCTCTTTCACGCGCGGTTTCTGCTTTTTCTTTTGCGACTTCTTGCTCGGCTCGACGACACTCGCCACCGGCTCGGCTTCCGTCGTCGGCAGGTCCACCATGACCTCTTCCTCGGGCACTTCCACGGCGGCGACTGCGTCCGGCTCGTCAGGGGCAGGCTCGCCAGCCGGGGGCTCCACCACGGCCACCACGGGCTCCGGCTCCACGGCTTCGGGCGCTGGCGCCACGAGTTCCGCGATCGGCTCCTCGACTGGTTCCGCCGCCGGCTCTGCCGCTTGGGCCACGGGGGCCACATCGGCAACGACATCTTCCGGAACCATCGCGGCGGTTTCCGCGCGGGCGAGATTTTCTTCCGCCGCTTGTTGCGACTCCGCCAACACGGCCTGCTTTTGCAGCAAGGCCAGCACGGAGCCGATCATCAGTTCTTCGGCGGTTTTGTTTTGTGAACGCAATTCACCTTGCAGCGCCTCGGCCACGATATGCTCGGCAATCCGCTGGCCACCGTCGGTCTGCGCCTCGATCAACTGCGCCACGGTGACATCATTGGCCTTCGCCATTCTGATCAGGCTATTCTGCGCGGCAATGAGCATCCCCTGCATGGCCGCCTCGGATAGGCTGGCTTGCCGCTCGGCTTCGGTTTGCGTCGGCGGGTTGAGCATATCGGTCCAGCGCTGGCTCATGTCGGCGGCCGTTTGCAGTGAATAGCAGGCATCCACAATGATGTAATAGCGCCGCGAAATCTGATCCACGGTGCCGGCAAACGAATAGGTATTGCCCACAACCAGGGCTTGAAACTTGGGCGCGAGGCCTTCCGGCACCCACACCGTGCCCGCCACTTTCAACCGCATTGGCAGATAGTTTTTGCGGTCCAGCCGCTGCGCGCGGCCTGCGGGCCCCTGCACAAGCTCATCGGCAAACAGAATGGCGCGCGCCCACGAGTTTTGCGGGCTGGTCACCAGCGAGTGCGCTTCCACCTTGGTGTAGGAATCCGGCGAGGCCGCCACCGCCGCGTACACCAGCAGACCGGCCAGCAGTCCTGACGCGCCCGCGAAGCCGACTTTGATTTGTCTCATGTCCTTACCCTTTTCCCAAAAATATGGTTATTTGTATAACGGCCAACAAGTCCAAGGCAAGTTTATCCTCGTTGGTTGTCCTGGTTGCCGGCGGGCTTGGCCCCGCGGGCGGCCTGCCGCAGGCTGGCCCAATACTCCAGCCGTTTGCGGATCATATCCTCATAACCCGCCGTGGTGGGCTGGTAATAGACCTTATCCGTCGGCACGTATTCCTGATCCACAAAATGGCCGGGAAAATCGTGGGCATATTGATAGCCCTGATGGCCGAACTCCTTGGCGGCGCGCCGGGAGCCGGTACTGCGCAGATGCCGCGGCACCGGCAGCGTCCGGCCTTCCTTGACATCCGCCCACGCGGCCTCCAAGCCCATGTAGGCCGCGTTGCTCTTGGGCGCGGTCGCCAGATACGTTGTCGCCTGGGCCAACGTGATGCGCGCCTCCGGCATGCCCACAAAGTCCACGGCCTGCAGCGCGGCCACCGCCACGCTCAGCCCGCGCGGGTCGGCATTGCCGATGTCCTCGCTGGCCAGAATCACCAGCCGCCGCGCAATGAAGCGCGGGTCCTCGCCCGCATAGAGCATCTTGGCCAGCCAATACAGCGCCGCATTGGGGTCCGAGCCGCGTACGCTTTTGATGAACGCGGAAATCGTGTTGTAGTGTTCGTCCTCGTCGTGGTCATACACCACGGCCTTTTTCTGAATGCTTTCTTCCGTGACCGCACGCGTGATGTGGATCACGCCATCGGCCCCTGGCGCGGTGGTCAGCGCGGCAATCTCCAGCGCATTCAGCGCCCGGCGGCCATCGCCCTCGCAGACCGCCGCCAGATGCGCCAGCGCGTCGGCGGCCACCGTCAGTTGGAGATGCCCCAACCCTTCGGGAGCCTGCACCGCGCGCCGCAGCAACGCCGTCACCGCCGCCACGCTCAGCGGCTCCAACTGGAAAACCTGACTGCGCGAGGTCAGCGGGCTATTGATGAAGAAAAACGGGTTGTGCGTCGTCGCGCCGATCAGGGTGACCGCCCCCTCCTCCACATACGGCAGCAGGACATCCTGCTGCGCCTTGTTGAAGCGGTGGATTTCGTCAATGAACAAAATGGTTTCGCGACCGGAATTGACCCGGCGCATTCGGGCCGTCTCCAACGCCTGCCGCAAACCGGCCACATTGGAAATCGCGCCACTCGACCGATCAAAAGCCCGCTGCGTTGTCCGCGCAATAACCTCCGCCAGCGATGTTTTGCCGCAACCGGGCGGGCCATAAAGAATGAGGCTGGTCAGCCGGTCGGCCTCGATGGCGCGCCGCAGTAATTTGCCCGGCCCCAGGATGTGGTCCTGCCCCACCACATCCGCCAGTTCGCGCGGCCGCATTCGGGCGGCCAGCGGGATTCGCAACGCGGCATCCTTGGGGGGCGGGGCGGGATTTTGGTCGAACAAATCGCTCATGGCTATGAAACATTAATCATGCCAGAACCGCCGCCGCGACCCAATCCTATTTTGCCCCCCATTTTTGGCTTTGGCTTTTGGCAGATCGGAAGAGCACACGTCGGAACTCCAGTCACTCCGCGAAATCT
>CAZNGD010000289.1:0-2989 GCA_964572295.1 uncultured Verrucomicrobiota bacterium | reverse complement strand
TACCCTTATCACCGGGGCGTTTATCGGGATGGTAAAAGCGCATAAACGCCAATAAACACGCGGGTAAAATGCGAAGTGGTGGACGGGAGGGGACTCGAACCCCTAAGGATTGCTCCACCAGATCCTAAGTCTGGCGCGTCTGCCAATTTCGCCACCCGTCCGGAAGGCTGCCAATCGGCGGCGATTAGACCGCCAAACTCTCTCCAAGATCAAGCCTCAACCGCAGCCCCGGCTTGCGAGCCGACAAGATGGCCGGAGCAAAACGCCCACTGGAGGTTCCAGCCGCCGGTGGGGCCGACCAAATCCAGGATTTCGCCGGCAAAATAGAGGCGCGGAGTCAGGCGGCCACCGAGCGTGTCGGGCTTGACCTGTTTGAGCGCCACGCCGCCGGCGGTTGCCATGCTTTCGCGGAAGCCGCCGGTGGCGTGAATCGTCAGCGGCAGGTCGTGGAGCGTGGCCAGCAGCCGCTCCTGTTGTGGCGCGGTCAGGCGGGCCAGCGGGGTGGTGTCGGGAATGGCCGCCAGATGAAGCAGCGTATGGGCGAGGGCACGGGGCACCTGTTGGGCCAGCCAAGTCAACACCAGCGTGGCTCCGGCCGTCCGACGCAGGGCGGCCACATCCACGCGCGATGGCAGAAGGTTCAGCCGGAGGGGCAGCGTCGGCTGGCGCAGCAGTCCCCGCGCCACTTGCCCCGCCAGATTCAACGCGGCGGGACCGGAAATCCCGCGATGCGTGAACAGGATTTCCCCACGGCAGGGCGTGGCGCGCGGCGCGGCGAGACTGAGGGTGACATCCGGCAGCGAGAGTCCGCTATGCGTCGCGGGCCAGGTTTCCACGGTGTGGAGCGCGGTCAAGGCCGGGACCGGTGGCGTCACGGCATAGCCGAGATCCCGGGCGAGGGCCAAGCCGGAGCCGTCGGAACCGAGATACGCCGCCGACTGCCCCCCGGCGGCCAGCAACACGCTGTGCGCGATCCACTGATCCACGTGCCATGGAGCCGTCGGCGAGTCGGGCGGGTGCAGCCCGCAGACGTGGTGCCCCAACTCAAACCGCACCCCCGCCTGTCGCGCGGCGGCATACAGGGCATCGCGGCATTGCCCGGCGGACTGCGAGCGGGGATAGATGCGCCCGGTGGCATCCACGGTTGTCGGGCAGCCGTGCGCGGCGAGAAGTTCCTGCAAAGCAGCGGGCGGCAGCGCGCGAAAAGCGGGCAGGGTAAAGCGTCCGGAGCGGCCAAACGCGGCGACGAAGTCATCCTCGCTGGCGTGGTGGCTCAAGTTGCCACGGGTGCCGCCAGTGGCCGACAGCTTGACCCCCGGCATGGCGAGCCGCTCCAGCACCAGCACGCCGTGGCGCAGGCGGCGCTTGGCGGCGGCCAGCGCGGCGAGCAAACCGGCGGGGCCCGCGCCAATAATCAGGAGTGAAGCATCCATTGTGCCCGCGCCGGGATTAGGACGAGAACGGCACCCAATGCCGTAGAATGGCGGCCAACGTGCCGTCCTGCTGCCAGGCGTTCAGGGCTTGATTGGCTGCTTCCCGCAAGCCGACGCTGCTGCGCCGGAAGGCCCAAGCCAACTCCACGCGGTCGAACAGCACCGGCGCCAACGAGAGGTGCGGCGCGTGACGCAGCGTCAGCCACCATGCGGCGGGGGCATCGTGGACGACCAAGTCCACCTCTCCGGCGAGCAGCGCGGCCACGGCGCTGGCGGCATCGGGAAAGGGTTGGTGGGTGGCGCGGGTGAAGTAGCGCGCGGCATATTCCGCGCCGGCGGAATTGCTCAACACGCCAATGCGAATCCGCGCGCGGCGAATCTTGATCAGCGTGTTGACGTGCGCCAAGTTCGCCGTGTGGACCAGCGCGGCTTGGCCGGACACCAGATAGGGCGCGGCGAAATCCATGTGCAGCCGTTTGTCGGCCGTAATGGGCAGCCCGGCCATGATGACATCCACTTTGCCGTGGAGCAGTGCGGCGGACAAATCGTCCTCGGGGTAGGCCTTGAATACCGGCCGCAAATGGAGGCGCGCGGCGAGGGCGCGGCCCAGTTCGATTTCGACGCCCTGCCATTGGCCCTTGGCGCGGAAACAAAATGGCGGCGCATCGGCGAGCACCCCAATGACCAAGGCGCCGGTGGGGGGCGGGGGCGTGGTGCGGCAGCCCGGCGTGACGGCCCAAGCTGCGCCCATCAGCAGGAGAATTGGCAGGCGCCAGCGCCGCATGAGTGGGCCTATGCCTTCAGGTACTGTTTTTCCAGCGCTTCGTAGCGATTGATGACCTGGCGCACCAACGCGCGTTTTTCGCTATACGGCCCGGGGAAGAACGACCCCTTGAAACCGGCCAGAATGATGTTGCGCAGTTGAGCCGGCGTGACCGGCAACTGGCTGCACACCAACTCCAGCTCGCGCGTGACGCTGGTTTGGGAGACCAGCCGGTTATCCGTGCAAATCGAGACGGACAAACTGGCTTCCAGCATCTTGCGCAACGGGTGCTCGGCCACGGAGGTGATGGCTGGAATGGTTTGCAGGTTGCTGGTTGGGCACACCTCGAGCGTGATGCGCCGCGAGGCCACATGCTCCACGAGGCAGCGCACGTAATACTCTGGATCCTTGATGGCCGGGTCTTTGATCTTGTCGGCCGCGAACAGGAACGTGCCGTGGCCGATGCGGTCGGCATGGCATTCCGTGATGGCCTGGAAGATGGATTCCGGGCCGTAGGCTTCGCCCGCGTGCACGGTCTTTTTCAAAAAGTGCACATGGGCATATTGATAGGCCTCTTTATGGTCAATGGCGGGGAACCCGGCTTCCGCGCCCGCCAGATCGAAGCCCACCACGGGGATGCCCTTGGCGTGGGCCAGCCGGGCCGCCGCGCGCGCCATTTCGAGGGAGGCAATGGCCATGACTTCCTTGGCCGGCGTGTGGGGGAGCACATCGAACAACTGCGCGTAAAACGCCGACATGTGGCGGTTGAAAAAGCGCATGGCGCACGTGATGA
>CAZNGD010000288.1:0-3000 GCA_964572295.1 uncultured Verrucomicrobiota bacterium | reverse complement strand
GCCCAAGACAAGCTCGGCCTGGCTGGTGCCGCCGACATCATGGCCAAGGGCGTGGACGTCTTCAACGAGACCTGCCGCTCCATGGTGCTCACCTATGTCGCCGAATGGCGCAAAACCGTCACCCGCATGGGCCGCTGGGTGGACTTCGACAACGACTACAAGACCATGGACCTCCCGTTCATGGAAACAATTTGGTGGGTGTTCAAACAACTGTGGGAGCAGGGGCGGGTGTACAAGTCGCACCGCATCATGCCCTACTCCTGGAAGCTGAACACGCCGCTCTCCAACTTTGAAGCCGGCAGCAATTATCAGGACGTGCAGGATCCTTCCATCACCGTGCGGGTGCGGCTGCGCGACCTGCCGCCGGGCCTGGACGCGCAAGGCGCGCCGGTCTTGGCATTGATCTGGACCACCACGCCATGGACGCTCCACGGCAATCTGGGCATCTGCGCCGGGCCGGACATTGAATATGTAGCCGTGCGCGACGCGGCCGATCACAACATCTATCTGTTGGCTGCCGCCCGCCTCGCGGCCTACTATGCCAAGCCCGCTCAATACGAAGTGCTCGCCTCGTGGCCGGGCGCCGCGCTCCGCGGGCTGACCTATGAGCCCATTTTCCCGACCTTTGTCGGCACGCCCAACGCCTTCCAGATTCTCAATGACGGCTTCGTCAGCACCGACGACGGCACCGGGCTCGTCCATATGGCGCCAGCATTCGGCGAGGACGACTTCCGCGTGTGCCAGGCCGCCGGCATTCCGCTGCGCGATTATCTCGACGATGGCTGCCAGTTCACCGATGCCGTCCCGGAGCATCGCGGCACCTTTTGCAAGGATGCCGACAAACCGATCATCCGCGCCCTGAAGGAAGCGGGCAAGCTGGTGCATCAGTCCACCGTGGTGCACTCCTATCCGTTCTGTCCGCGCACGGACACGCCGCTGATCTACCGCGCAATTGAAGCGTGGTATGTGCGTGTGGAAGACCTGCGCGACCGCCTGGTCGCCAACAACAGCACGGTCCATTGGGTGCCTGCGGCCGTGGGCGAAAAACGCTTTGGCAACTGGCTCAAAGAGGCCAAGGATTGGAATATCTCCCGCAACCGCTTTTGGGGCTCGTGCATCCCGGTGTGGATTTCCGAGGACGGTCAGGACATGGTCTGCGTCGGTTCCATTGCCGAGTTGGAACAACTGTCCGGCCAGAAGGTCACGGACCTCCATAAGCACCATGTGGACAAAATCACCTTCACGCGCAACGGCAAAACCTTCCGCCGCACTCCTGAAGTGCTCGACTGCTGGTTTGAATCCGGCGCCATGCCCTACGCGCAGCAGCATTACCCGTTCGCGCGCGCCGATGAACTCGCCCGGTTTTTCCCGGCCGACTTCATCGCCGAGGGCCTCGACCAAACCCGCGGCTGGTTTTATACCCTGATGCTCCTCGGCACCGCGCTGTTCGACCAATCGCCCTACAGAAATGTCATTGTCAACGGTCTGGTTCTCGCCGCTGACGGACGCAAAATGTCCAAGCGCCTCAAAAATTATCCCGATCCCACGCACATCATGAACACGTATGGCGCGGACGCGCTCCGGCTCTACATGATCAATTCGCCCATCGTGCGCGCGGAAGACCTGTGCTTTTCCGAGCAGGGGGTCATGCAAGCGCTGCGCCATCTGCTCATTCCGTGGTGGAACGCCTATTCGTTTCTGGTCACGTACGCCAACGTGGATGGCTGGACGCCCGGCCGCAGCGCCGCGCCCGCGCCTGCCGCCGCCGCCCATGGCGGCGCGCTGATGGACCGCTGGATTCTGTCGCGGCTGGACCGGCTCACCGGCGATGTGGTCGCCGCCATGGATGCCTATGACCTGCAGCAGGCCGTGCGCCCGCTGGTGCAGTTCATTGATGACCTCACCAACTGGTATATTCGCCGCTCGCGCCGGCGCTTTTGGAAGAGCGAAGACGATGCCGACAAACTGCGCGCCTACGACACCCTGCACACGGTGCTGCTGCGCTTGTGCCAGATCGCCGCGCCGTTCACGCCGTTCATCGCGGAGGAAATCTACCGGAACCTGCGTACCGCCGTCCTGCCGGAGTCGGTCCATCTCTGCGACTTCCCCCTGCCCGGCGGCCTCGTCCGTGATGAAGCGCTCGAAAATCAAATGACGCAGGTGCAAGAGGTCGTGAGCCTCGCCCGTCAGTTGCGCGCCGACTTCAATCTCAAGGTGCGCCAACCCTTGGCCGCCTTGCACGTGGTCTGCCGCGATGATGCCATCCTCGACTTGGTCCGGCCCTTGGCGGACATCGTCGCCGATGAACTCAACGTCAAGGAAGTCCGCTTTGGCCGCGATGAAACCGCATTGGCCGAACTTTCCGCCAAAGTGAATTACAAAACGTTGGGCCCCAAGTTGGGCGGCCTGATGAGCAAAGCGGTGGCGGCGGTGGCCGCCTTCACGCCCACCCAAATGGCCACCGTGCTGGCGGGCGAGCCGGTGACGGTCACACTGGATGGTCAAACCGTGACGCTGGCCCCCGGCGATTTGCTGATCCACCGCACGCCCAAGTCCGGACTTGCTGTCGCCTCCAGCGGCACCTTGGTTGTGGCGCTGGCCACCGAGCTATCCCCCGCCCTCATCCAGGAAGGTCACGCCCGCGAGCTGGTCAACCGAATCCAAAATCTCCGCAAGGAATCCGAACTGGATGTGGCCGATCGCATCGCGCTCACCATCACCGGCGATGCCGATTTACTCGCCGCCGTGGAAGCGCACCGCGAGCTGATCGCCGCGGAAACACTGGCCGAAAAGCTAACCACCATCCCCGGCGGCGGCGAGTTGGAAATCAACGGCCACCCCTGCGGTCTGGCGCTGACCAAACAATAGAGCGTTTGAAGAAATCATGTAGCCGGGAGGTCATAGCGAATTGGGCGTGGCCGAGGAAGGCGAAGCAGGAATCGCATCGCTATTTCGATGCAGCCTGACAACGGCCAAACCCAATGCAGTAGACAAAACGGC
>CAZNGD010000287.1:0-3034 GCA_964572295.1 uncultured Verrucomicrobiota bacterium | reverse complement strand
CTCCACGATCCCCACAACCCCAAAACCGCCCCCACCCGCTATGCGCTGCCCGGCGGCCGCCAAACCCCCCCGCCGAAGGACTTCAACCCCCCGCCCCCCCCCCCCCCCGGCCTACGGCAGGAACCTTCCTTTTTTTAATTTTTCCGGCAGGTAGGTATCCAACACGAAGTTGAGCCCGTGCTTGGCGAATGCCTGCTGCTCGATACGCACGCCCATCTTCAGCATCTGCTGCAACACCTGCTGCCATTCGGGATGGTGGCGGATGAACGGATCATTTTTCAGCGCGTCCTTGGCGCGTTTGATGTCCACATCCTCCAGCGGGTGCGTCGCGTCTTCGAGCCGGTAGTCGAGAATGTCCTGCGGGGTCACGCCCAGATAATGCGCCTGTGGCACGCAGAAAAAGCGATTGATGTGCGCCGCCTGCCCGGAGCCCACCTTCAGCGTGCGGTAGATGTTGCAATAGCCGTAGGGGTCGCCATCGGTGAACGCCAGCACCGGCAGCCTGCGGTCGTCGGCCAGCCGCCGGATGAAGCGGCGGCAGGCGCGCGTCGGCACGCCGCTCATGGAAATCAGCACGCAGTTGGCGCGCGCGAAATAGCGGTGATGCACCAGGCGCTGAAAGAGCGAGGCCGTCTCCACCACCAGCACCAGCTTGGCGCGCGTCTCGAAACGCAGATGCTCCACGCGTGACGGAATGCTCCACGCCCCGCTGCCCAGTTTGGCGCAATTGATTTTGACCTCCGCGCCGGTTTGCGGGTCCTGATCCATCACGATCAACTCGCCGCAGACATCCCCGCCGCGCTCTTCGGGGATGTAGCCCAGTTGTTCGCGGTTCACGCCCAGCATGGCCTCCATGTCATCCAGCAGCGCATCGCTTTCGGGCTGCTCATCAAAGCGGCACTCGCCCCACCCCTTGCTGTTGTAATACACCTCGCGCTTGCCGGCGATGTCGTCGCGGTCCAGCAGATCGTTTTTGGTGGTGGCCAGCAGCCGCATGGACTGCGCGAAGGCCTTGACCGTGTTGTAGGACAGCGTCCGCGAAGACCGTTTGCCCAGAATTTCAAAATGGCCGCGCTGGACATCATATTTCACATTCGCCAGCGAGCGCACGGGGAAGCTCATCGCCGGTTTTTTACGCTTCTTGACGATGTCGTCATGAATCTCCTGCGCCACCGCCACAATCTTGCGGGCCGCCGCCGCCTTGCTGATTACGGTCGGCGCCGGCGCCTTCTGCTTGCTCATTCCTTCACCTTTCTGCGCTCACGTTTTCCACGCCGTGGAAAAAAGCTTATCCCGCGCGGGCGGGATTTTCCACACGGTGGAAATTTCTTTTCCACACTGTGGAACGGTTGTAGCACACCCCCGCACCCCGCGCAAAGTCTCCACCGTGGGCCGCGCCCGCCCGGCCCAAGATTGCCTATTGTGCGGCTTCCGGCGCGCCGGTATAGTGGCCGCTCATTGATCCCATGACTGATAACCGACAATCTTCCCTTTTTGATGGTGACGAGGAGCCCGCCCGCCCCGTGCGGCGCCAGAGCGCGCCCGCGGCCACCCCGCCCCCCCCCGCGCCAACCGGCCAGATCGCCGATACCGGCGAAGGCCCGTTGCGGCGGCTGATGGACGACAACTTTTTGCAGTATGCCTCCTACGTCATTCGCGACCGCGCCATCCCGGAGCTGGCCGACGGCCTCAAGCCCGTCCAGCGCCGCATTCTCCACGCGCTGCACGAAAAAGATGACGGCCGGTTCATCAAGGTGGCCAACATTGTCGGCCATACCATGCAGTATCACCCGCACGGCGATGCCTCGATTGGCGATGCGCTGGTCACGCTGGTCAACCGCGGCTATCTGATCGAGGGCCAGGGCAACTTCGGCAACATCCACACCGGCGACCCGGCCGCCGCCGCGCGCTACATCGAATGCCGGCTGACCGATCTGGCCGCCACGCAGTTGTTCAACGACGACCTCACGGAGTTTATTCCGTCGTACGATGGCCGCAACAAGGAGCCGGTGGTGCTGCCGGCCAAGTTGCCGCTGCTGCTGCTGCTCGGCGCGGAAGGCATCGCGGTGGGTCTTTCCACGCGCATCCTGCCGCATAACTTCGGCGAGTTGATTCAGGCGCAAATCGCCATTCTCCAGAAAAAGCCCTTCCGCCTGTTGCCCGATTTTCAACAGGGCGGCCTGGTGGATGCCCGCGAGTACGACGAAGGCCGCGGCAAAGTGCGCTGCCGGGCCGTGATTGACCAAAAGGACGAGGCCACGCTTGTCATCCGCGAGCTGCCCTTCGGTGTCACCACTGAAGCGCTGATTGGCTCCATCGAAGATGCCGCCAAGAAAGGCAAAATCAAAACCAAGGCCATCCGCGATTACACCGCCGCCAAGGTGGAAGTGGAAATCGCGCTGGCGGCGGACACCGACATCCAGCAGGCGATTCAGGCGCTCTATGTGTTCACCCAGTGCGAAGTGTCGCTGTCGCTGCGGCCCATTGTCATTCACGAACAGCGGCCGGTGGAACTCTCGGTGCACGAGATTCTGCGGCACAACACCCGGCGGCTGGTGGAGCTGCTGCGCCAGGAACTGCAAATCGAGCGCAAGCAGATTGACGACGCGCTGCATACGGCCTCGCTGGTGCGGCTGTTCATCGTCCACCGCCTTTATAAACGCATCGAGGAATGCACCAGCGCGCCGGATGTCCGGCAGGCCATCCTCAACGGGCTGGCCCCATTCCACGACCAGCTCCGGCGCGAAATCACCAACGCCGATCTCGATATGCTGCTGGCCATCCCCATCCGCCGCATTTCACTCTACGACATCAACAAATCCCGCAAGGAGGAAGAGGATCTGCTCGCCGACCTCGCCTCCGTGGAACAACACCTGACCGATGTCACCCGCTTCACCATTGCCTATCTCAAGGGGCTCTACCGCGACTATGCCGATCTCTTTCCGCGCAAAACGCGCGAGGCCCGGTTTGATGCCATTGAGGTGCGCGAGCTGACCGCCGAAGAACACACCATGGTCTTCAACCGCGCCAAGGG
>CAZNGD010000286.1:0-3050 GCA_964572295.1 uncultured Verrucomicrobiota bacterium | reverse complement strand
CCCCCCCCCCCCCCCCCCCCCCCCCCCCCCCCCCCCCCCCCCCCCCCGCCGCGGGCCCCCCCCCGGGGGGATGTCGCGGACGCGGGCAGTGAGCCATGGCGGGAGCGGGCCTGCATATTTTTTTTGCTCCAGTCGCTCTCGGCGTAGCGCACGGCCAGCATCAGCAGGCCGAACATCAGCGCCACGCCGAATGCGGCGGCCAGCAGCAGTTGAATGGTATGGCGGCGCACGGTGGGCTGTCGCGGCGGCCACGACCGGCGGGGAATCCGCTGGTGCTCGCGGGGCGGGATGGGCGGCGTCGTCTCGGCCGGGGGCCACGACCCGTTGGGGCTGCCATGATGCGCTAACATGCGGGGAATCATAGGCAGGCATTCCCGGTGGCGCAAGTCCGGACTCGCCCCGTGAAGTGCGGCGGCCACCCGGCGGCGCGGCGGGAAGATTTTGCGGATTTGCAGGGGCGGGGGGGCGTGGTAGGTTGATCCTCCACTTTGAGAAGGCCGAAGAACATGAGCAACAACTGCATTTTGGTGGAGGGTGCGCGCGAGCACAACCTGAAGAACATTACCGTGCGCATCCCGCGCGGCAGCCTGTGTGTGGTGACCGGGCTGAGCGGCAGCGGCAAGTCGTCGCTGGCATTCGACACGCTCTATGCCGAAGGCCAGCGCAAATATGTGGAAAGCCTTTCGGCCTACGCGCGGATGTTTTTGGAGCAGATGCAAAAGCCGGAGGTGGACCGCATTGAAGGGCTGTCGCCGGCGATTGCCATCGAGCAGCGGTCGGCTGGCGCCAATCCGCGTTCCATTGTGGCCACCACGACGGAAATCCACGACTACCTGCGGCTGCTGTATGCGAGCATCGGACGGCAGCACTGTCATCAGTGCGGGCGGCCCATCACGCGGCAGAGCGCCGAGGAAATCGTCAACCTGCTCCTCAAAAAGGCGGCGGGAACCAAGTTGCAGATTCTGGCGCCGCTGGTGGAGGGGCGCAAGGGGGAGCATGAGGAAGTGCTGGAGAGTGCCCGCCGTCAGGGGATCACCCGGGTGCTGGTGGATGGCGAGATGTACGAGCTGGAAAAACCGCCCAAACTGGATAAACAAAAAAAACATTCCATTGCGGTGGTCGTGGATCGCCTGGTCATCAGCGACAAAATTCGCGGGCGTTTGACCGACTCCGTGGAGCTGGCGCTGAAGCAGGGCGAGGGCATTTTGCATGCGCGGTTTCAAGCGCCGGGCGGGTCGGAGGCGTGGACCGCACAGATGTTTTCGGAAAAAAATGCGTGTGCGGATTGCGGAATCAGTTTCGATGCGCTGCAAGCGCGTAACTTTTCGTTCAACAGCCCGTATGGGGCATGTCCGACCTGTTTGGGGTTGGGCCAGATGCTGGTGTTCGACGAAGAGTTGGTGGTGCCGGATGGCACGAAGTCGCTGGACAACGGCGCGATTGCCGGCTGGCGGCCAAGCGGGCGGCGTGAGGCGATTTACCGCAAGGGGCTGCTGCGGGCGGTGGCCAAGCACTACGAGTTCAGCATGGAAACGCCGTGGAATGAGTTGCCCGAAAAAATCCGCGGGATTATTTTGCATGGCTCCGGCGCGGAGGAAATCCCGCTGGGTTTTTGGCGGAGCGGGTCCTGGCGCAAATATCGCAAACCCTTCGAGGGGGTGCTGCCGAATCTGAATCGGCGCTATCAGGAAACCGACAGCGACTACATGAAACAGAAGCTGGCCCACTTTATGAGCCGGTTGCCCTGTCCGGCCTGTCGCGGGCGCCGCCTGCGGCCGGAAAGTCTGGCCTGCCAGGTGGTGGGGCAGAACATCATGGAGGTGATGGCGCTATCCGCCCATGCCGCCATGGCCTGGTTCACCGAGTTGCCGCTATCGGCCCAGGAAGAGAAAATCGCGGGCGAAGTGCTCAAGGAAATCCGCCAGCGGCTGAGTTTTTTGTGCGATGTGGGCCTGGGCTATCTGAATCTGGACCGCGAAAGCGGCACGCTGTCCGGCGGCGAGGCGCAACGCATCCGTTTGGCCACGCAGGTGGGCGCGGGTCTGGTGGGGGTGCTCTATGTGCTCGATGAGCCGAGCATCGGCCTGCACCAGCGCGACAACGACAAGCTGTTACGCACGCTCAAGGGGCTGCGCGATTTGGGCAACACCGTGGTCGTGGTGGAGCACGATGAGCAAACCATCCGCGCCGCCGATTACGTGATTGATCTCGGCCCGGCGGCGGGGGTGCAGGGCGGGGAAGTCGTGTTTGCGGGAACCGTCCCGGAACTCCTGCGGTGCGCCACCTCGCTGACCGCGCAGTTTCTCAACGGCGAAAAAGCCATCGCGGTTCCGGCGCAGCGGTTGCCGCCGGGCGAGGACTGGCTGGAGATTGTCGGCGCCGCCGAAAATAATTTGAAAAACATAGATGTGCGCATTCCGCTGGGGCGGATGACCTGCGTGACGGGTGTTTCCGGCAGCGGCAAGAGTTCGCTGGTGGATGACATTCTCCGCCGCGCGCTGTTCCGCAAGTTTTACGGGTCCAAGGAAAAGCCCGGACGGCATAAGCGCATCACGGGGCTGGGGCAACTGGATAAGGTGATTGTGATTGATCAAGCCCCCATCGGGCGCACGCCGCGCTCCAATCCCGCCACCTATACGGGCGCGTTCACCGGGATTCGTGATTTGTTCGCGCAGTTGCCCGCAGCCAAAATGCGCGGCTACAAACCGGGGCGGTTCAGCTTCAACGTGAAGGGCGGGCGCTGCGAAAAATGCAAGGGCGACGGCATCCTGAAAATCGAAATGAATTTTCTGCCGGATGTGTATGTGACGTGCGAAGTCTGCCGGGGGCGGCGCTACAATCAGGAAACGCTGGCCGTCACATGGCAGGGCCGCAGCATCGCGGATGTGCTGGACATGACCATTGATGAGGCGCTGGAGTTTTTTGCGCCCATGCCGCAAATCGCGCGCAAGTTCAAGACCATGAGCGAGGTGGGCCTGGGCTATCTGAAGGTCGGTCAGCCGGCCACGACGCTCTCCGGCGGGGAGGCTCAGCGCATGAAACTCAGCGCG
>CAZNGD010000285.1:0-3055 GCA_964572295.1 uncultured Verrucomicrobiota bacterium | reverse complement strand
CGATCAATCAAGCCTTCCTACAAACAGTATTTGGGGGGCCAGGGGGATACCAGACGGGAACTTCCCGGAAGAGCCGTTTTTATTGAACAAAATCGGGGGTTTCTTTTTTGCGGGATGAGGGAGCGGTTCCGTCGTTTGCCGGCTGTTTAGGATAACAGCGGGAGCAGCACGGATATAAAAAGGACGGCGCAGGTTTCGCTCAATGAGGGCGGACCTATTGGGTGGCATGGCCACTTGTTGGCTTCATGTCTTTTGTATTTCTGTTGAAAGATTGTTCCGTGGCGCTTCGTTCATCGTGGGTTGGGAAACCGTGTTGGCTCACGGGAAGCTTTGATCGCGACACCGCGTGAGCTGTGACATCAACCGGAAAGCATGAGCACCTGCGTCTGCGGTAGCGGATTGAAAACTGGGGGGAGGGCTGGCGAGCTTGGCTTGGCGAAAGAGCCATGATACAAGGGAAGGGGAAAGGAGAGGTGACATGGCGAAGTTTGCGTTGTTTGGATTCAATGGGGAGGCGGGGTGCTTTATGCACGTGTTGCTGAATGCGCTGGATATGCAGGCGCGGGGGCACGAGGTGAAAATTGTCGTGGAAGGCGCCGCGACCAAACTGATCCCGCTGCTGTATGAGGAGGGTCAGCCGTTGCAGGCGCTCTGGGCCAAATGTCTGGCCGCCGGTTTGGTGGCTGGCGTGTGCCGGGGTTGCGCCGCGAAGTTGGGCACGCTGGACACAACGACAGCGCACGGGCTCAAGCTGCTGGATGAGATGATGGGGCATCCGAGCATCGCGGCGTACCGCGCCGCCGGTTATGAGGTGATCACGATCTAATCCGCGGTGGATTCAGGGCACCAGCAGCTCGAAGCCGGTGGCGGCATCGGGCAGGCGGCGCGCGGTGCTGCCGAGCAGTTCGACGAGCACCACTTCCAGCACGTGCCAGACCTTCACGCCCGCGGCGATGCAGCCGGCAATGCTCTGCGCGCCGCGGCCGCACGCCAGGTGCACATGGACGGCGGGCGCGCCGTGCTGGTCCGGGAAAATGGTGCCGACACCGACCACCTCATGCACGTTGGCGAGCGTGGTGGTCTGCGGCATGATCGGTGGCGGGCAACGGCCTTCGCGCGGGCCGGTCACCAGCGTGCTGTCGGCATCGGCCGCGCCATGCAGCGTGAGCGTGGCATGCGTAATCCCCTGTTCGGCCGCAAAGCGCGCGATGGTTTCGTGGATGATTTCGCCATCCTCCAGCCGCAGGATGAAGACACGGCCAAGCTGGGCCTGACTGAATTTCATTATGGCACGACGTGGGTGCCGTTCTTACCGGCAATGGCTTCCGCCAGCAGGAAAGGCTGCGTGATGATGACTTTCTTGCCGCCGTTTTCGAGGAAGTCAATCGCCGCGGCAATCTTGGGGCCCATGCTGCCAGCAGGGAATTGACCTTCGGCCATGTATTGTTTGGCTTCGGCGACGGTCATGTTGTCCAAAAAGCGCTGCGTGGGCTTTTTGAAATCCACGGCCACTTTATCCACGCCGGTGGAAATGACGAACAAATCCGCCTGAAGCTGTTTGGCGAGAAGGCACGAGGCCAAATCCTTATCAATGACCGCCGCGCAGCCGGTGAGTTCGCCCTGATCATTTTCGCGCACGGGGATGCCGCCACCGCCCACGGCAATCACCACCACATCTTTTTCCAACAAGATGCGGATGGTGTCCTCCTCGATGATTTTCAGTGGCTGCGGCGATGCGACAACCCGCCGCCAGCCGCGCCCGGAATCTTCCTTGAGCGTCCAGCCGCTTTCGGCGCGGTGTTTTTGGGCTTCGGTCTCGGTATAAAACGAACCGATGGGCTTGGTCGGGTTGGTGAAGCCGGGGTCATTCTTATCCACGACCACTTGCGTGACGACGCTGGCGATGGCCTTGGTGATGCCGCGCCGCTGGAGTTCATTGCCGAGCGCCTGGCTGATTTGGTAGCCGATGGCACCTTGGGTATCGGCCACGCAGCTATCCAGCGGCACCTCGTGCAGCACATGGCGCGCAAGATCGGAGCGCAGCAGCACGAAGCCCACCTGCGGGCCGTTGCCGTGGGTGATGACCACGCGATAGCCCGCGCTCACCAAATCCGCGATGTGGTGCGCGGTTTCGCTGGCGGCCTGATATTGGTCCACCACCGTGGTTTTGTTGTTGTCGAGAATCAGGGAATTGCCGCCTATGGCGATGACAGCGAGCGGATTTTTCATGGGAGTTCTCCGGGGTTGGGTTTTACGCAGTGAAGGGGCAGGCGCCGCTGGCGCAACTGCCGCTGGCCGGGCACGCGCCCGTGCTGCACGATGGCGGGGAAAAGGAATCCGCGCCGGACGACTGGGCGCTGAACGTCGAAAATTGTTTTTCCAATTTCTTGGAGCCGCACTTGGGACACGCCGGTTTCTGACTGCCGGTCACCAGCAGTTCCGCCGGCGCGCCGCAAGCTTTGCAAACATATTCAAAAAGAGGCATATTCTGCTGACCTGTTTTCGGGGTTAGGATTCGGCTGTGTTGTATCACGACCGGCAAAAGCGGGACAACTGGCATTTTTGTGTTCCCCGCTATTTGCAATGGCTGAATCGTTCCTTTTGGGATGAGGAAACAGCCGTCGTCAAGATCACCTCTTTTTTTTGCCATTTGAACCATGCCATCCAGAGTTTATAAACTCTGGATGGTTTTTGTATTTGCCATATCTCCATCATATACAAATTATTATGCATATTTTGGGGGATATTTTTGATCGGCTATTTTGGAGGTGCCATCCAGAGTTTATAAAGTCTGGATGATTTTGAAGTGAGGTGTTTTTGTGTTTTTGTCCGCCGGTGCGGACCCGTGTGGCAGTCAAGGAAAAGTTGATGGAACCAATCGCCGGCAGGCTGCGGAGCCGCAATCATTTCTGGCCATATTCTGCTGTTGATTCCATGGCGACGTGATGGCGTTCCCACGATCAATGGCCACTACCGCCCCAAAACCCACCGCGCAAATCGGCAAAAAGCCCTTCTTTGCCTCGTACTACGACATCAAAAATCGTACCAGCACGGC
>CAZNGD010000284.1:0-3085 GCA_964572295.1 uncultured Verrucomicrobiota bacterium | reverse complement strand
GGGGGGGGGGGGGGGCATGCCCCCGCCGGCACCCCGGGGGGGGGGGCCCCCGGGCCGGGCGCGCGGGGGGGGGGGGGCCCGGAAGCGGGGGCGGCCTAGCCTGAATCATTCACGCGACAAGTCTGCCCCAGATGCAAGGCGGGCGGGGCGAAACTGTATGGGCATACTGCGAGCCCCCGCACAACGCTGCAGATGGGGCGGAATCGTCGCGCCTCAGGGTAACATGGATGAAATTTATTGGCTCTTCGCTGATTATAGTGGCGGTTTTGAGGTCGGTAACTGTATGCGGGTCCGCACCGCGCGGAAGATATACCAAAAGGACCCGCCTTGGAGCATTTGAAGAAATAATGTCGCCGGGAGGTCGTAGCGAATTGGGCTTGGCCTAGGAAGGCGAAGCAGGAATAGCAACGCTATTTCGATGCAGCCTGACAACGGTCAAGACCAATGCAGTAGATAAAACGGCTACATCATTGATGAAAATGCTCTACATTCATCCAGACTTTATAAACTCTGGATAGCACCTTCAAAATGACCGATTGAAAAAGGACATAAAATTATATACAACAAGTTGTATATAAATGAGATGTGAATATCATTGAACCCATCCAGAGTTTATAAAGTCTGGATGGCATGGTTCAAATGGCCCCAAAAAATTGTAGTCTGACAACGGCTGTTTTCGCATCCCGAGCGAGACAATCCAGGCACTGAAAACAGCAAGGAACCGAAAAATAAAGAGGTTGGTTGGACGACGGCTGTTTTCTCATCCCCGCAGAACTATCCAACCCACTGAAAACAGCGGGGAACCAATTCATTTTTTATTAAACATCCGCATGGCCCATCGTCACAATCAGTAACGACGTTTTCATCCATGTTGATGAATGATTCAGGTTAGAAGGCAGTGCTGATCCGGGTCCAGAAGAGTCGCGGCTGGCCGGGGAAGTTCTCACTGCCGTGCCGGTTGGACTCCACATACGACTCATCAAAGACGTTTTTCACGCCGAATTCCAGCTTGGTGGCCACCCGGGCGCCCGACAGCCAGCGCAGCGGGTAATCAAAGGCCACATCCACCACCGTCGCCGGCTCGATTTCATATTCATCGCTCAGGTAGGCGCCGCGGAACGTGGTGTAGTACTTGCTCTTGGCGCGCACGCCAATGCCCGATTGCAGTCCCTTCAACGGGCCGCCCGCCAACCGGTACGCCGTCCACAGCGAGACGCTGTGCTCCGGCTGACGTTCAAAGGTCATGTCGGCCTTCAAATCCTTATATTCGCAGTAGGTGTACGAGCCCCACCAGGTCCATTCGGGGGTCAGCTCGCCGCTGAGTGTGGCCTCCACCCCGCGCGACCGGTTTTTGCCGTTGAGCACATAGCTGTTGTATGTGGGGTCCTGCGGGTCCAACTCCGGCACATTCTTTTGCGTGATCTGAAATACCGACAGCGTCAGCCACAGATTGTCGCCCAAACGCGCCTTCGTGCCGCCTTCAAATTGCTCCGAACGCCACGGATCATCCAGCTCCTTGCCGTTGATGTCCTCATAGCCAAAGTTCGGACCCTCGGCGATGGTGGCATTGCCAAAAAGCGCCAGCTCCGGCACCACGAAATACGTCAAGCCCAGGCGCGGACTGGTGGACCAGGCCGTTTTGCCGCTGGCGCTTTCGGTGTAGTCGAAACGTGCGCCGGCCAGAAGACGCCACTGCTTCCAAGTGGCCCAGTCTTGCAGCAGAAGACCGGTGCGGTCCACCTGCGATTCCGACGCCTGCCCCGTCGTGGTGGCCGGCATGGCCAGATCGGGATGGTCCAAGGACAGCCAATCCGTGTAGCCCATGGTGAACGGGTCACTGGCCGACTCCCGCCGCAACCAGTCGCCACCAACCAACAGGCGGTGCGTGGCCTCGCCGATCTCCCAATCATAGCCCAGGCGGGCGAAAACATTATAGGTTTCGTCCACGGAATCGCCCGCAGAATACACAAAACGCGCCTGGCGTGTGGCAAAAATGCGGTCGTAGTACTGCGTCAGGCTCAAGCCGTCCGGCCCCAGCGGATTGGGGCTCACCGACCAATGGGCGCGCTCGCTGTCCGCGCGCGCATAACCGGCGCCAAGGGACAGTTGCAACGCATCGGTGAACCGATGGTCCGCGCGGAGTTGCGCCGTCAAACCCGTGAATTGCGCCCGGGTGTCATCCGTGCCATAATAGGTGTCGCGCGCGACGAGAAAATCGCGCTTCAGATAGGGGATGCCCTGATACGCCGCGCGGTCCGTCTGCAGGAAGGTTGTCGCCAAAGTCAGCGTGGTTTTCTCGCCCGGCTTCCAGGAGATGGCCGGCGCCACCGCCACCGTCCAATCGCCATCAATACCGCTTTGGTGGTAGTAGGGGTTTTCGTAGCCGAACGCCATGGGCGCGCGCGCCGCCAGTGAATCGGTCAGCACCTCATTGAGGTCCGCCGTCAGGCGCACGGACTCGCCATTGCCCATCGTGGCCCCCAGCGCCAGCCGCCGGAACGCACCGCTGAAGTCCGGCAAACGGCTCACCAGATTGATCCCGCCACCGCTGCCCTGCAATCCGCTCTGGCCCCCTTGCACGCTGTTGAGCGGTCCCTTGTACACTTCGATCCCCGACAACGCCGAGGCGTCAAAAAAGATGGGCATGCTCGCCGGCAGCACCAGCCCGTCCAGCATGACGTCATTGCCGCCAAACCCGCGAATGGACGGACGGCCACCGCTCACCGTGAACGTCGAACGGCCGCCGGTAAAAACCCCTGAAGTCTGTTCAAAAGCGTCATAAAGCGAATTCACATAGCGGCTTTCCAGCACCGTCTGCGGCAGCACATCCACCGACAGCGGCAACTCCGTGGGGTCCGCTGGCACCAATGTGCCGCCCGTTGACGTGGTCGCATGCGCCGACTCCCGTGGCGCGCTCACCACAATCTCCGACAGCGCCACTTCCGCCGCCCCCCAGACCGTCCCCTGGGCCACCCCCAAAAGAATCAAACCCGCCACCACCATCCACCCGTAACGTCTCATATTCGCTCCTTCTGTCATGGATATGGAATTGCCAATATGAATACTGAAAGCGCCCCACCACGAA
>CAZNGD010000283.1:0-3087 GCA_964572295.1 uncultured Verrucomicrobiota bacterium | reverse complement strand
CTTCCAGCAAATCGCCGGCGCGCTGGCTTTCCACGCCCACCACAATGCGGTCGGGGTGCGTGGCATCGTCAATGGCCGTGCCTTCGCGCAGGAACTCCGGATTGGACGCCACATCAAAGTCGGTGTCCGCGCGCAGATATTTCAACACCGTGCGCTTGAGGTGCTCGCTGGTTTTGGCGGGCACGGTGCTTTTTTCCACGAGCAGGCGATAGCTCGTCATGTGCTCGGCCACTTCGCGGCCCACCTGCTCCACAAAGGTCATGTTGGCCTCGCCACCCACGCCCGGCGGGGTGCCCACCGCAATGAAAATCACTTCCGCAAACGCGGTGCCTTCCGCAATCGAGGTGCTGAATTTCAGCCGCCCGGACTTCACGTTGCGTTCCACGATGGCATCCAACCCCGGCTCATAGATCGGCATTTCGCCCCGGTGGATCATCTCAATTTTGCGCGGGTCGTTATCTATGCACATGACTTCGTGGCCCGCATCCGAAAAGCACGCGCCCGTCACCAGCCCGACATAACCTGTTCCCACCACCGATATTTTCATAATGCCTCTCTCCTCACATCCGAATCTTTGAACCGGAAACCGCACCTTATGAGATTCCCCCGCGTAAATCAATCCCTTCGACAGCGCGCGCCGCGCGCCGCGCCGTTCTTTGCGCCACACTCCGCGCGGCGCAGTGGCCCCCAACCGCTTTCACTGGCAAATCTCCAGAAAGGCGGTAGGATATGGGAAGTTTCTCGCTCGGAAGGATGCCCATGAAAATTTCAACCAAAGGTCGTTACGGTTTGCGCACGCTGATGGACATTGCCCTGCATCAGGGGCAGGGGCCCGTCAATCTCAACGACATCGCCCAACGCCAGGGCATCTCCGCCAAGTATCTGTGGCAGATTGTCAACCTGCTCAAAACCGCCGGTTTTGTGCGGGGCACGCGCGGCCCCAAGGGCGGCTATATTCTGCTGCGCCCCGTGGCCGACATCACCCTGCTGGATGTCCTGCAAACCCTCGAAGGCCCCTTCTCCCTCGTGGAGTGCGTGGATGATCCCAACTTGTGCCAGCGCTCCGGCGCTTGCGTCGCGCATTCCATTTGGGAGGAAGTCAGCCAGAGCATTCGCGGCGCCTTGCAAAAAATAACGCTGGCCGAAATCCTGCGACGGCACACCGCCGCCGACAGCGCGGCGCATTTTGTGATTTGAGACGGCGCGCGCCTTACACCAGTTCGGCAAAAACCGTGTCGCTGATGAATAGCGCGTCGGCGTCCAGCCGAATCCGCTCCGGTGTCACGACCAGCAAACCCTCGCGGCCCAGCCGCGCAATCTCCGCGCCGCGCAAATCGTCGTAATCGAATCCGGTCGTGGCGCGGAAGTCCGCGCGCCCCCACCCCGCCAGCCGCCGCAACCCCATCACCAGCGTCTCGCGCGCTTTGGCGGCCGATTCCAGTTGCTCGGTGAATTCCCGTTGCCAGTTGGGCAGGGTGTTGGTGTGGCCCCAGCGCTCACCCTGCCAATGTGAATGAGCCGCCGGGCCCAAACCGATGTAGTCCCCGCCGCTCCAGTACAGCCAGTTGTGCCGGCACTCCGCGCCGGGCCGCGCAAAGTTGGAGAGTTCATAGTGCGCCAATCCCGCCGCCGGCAAACGCTGCCGCAGCCAATCAAATTGATCCCGCTGGTCTTCCGCCACCACGGCCAAGCGTCCCGCCGCGGCCTCGTGCGCCCACGGGGTGCCGTCTTCGATTTCCAGCGCATAGGCCGAGACGTGCTCCGGCCGCAACGCCAACGCGGCTTCCACGTCGGCCAAGAAATCATTCGTTGCCACGCCGGGGATGCCGTACATCAGATCCAGCCCGATGTGCTCAAAGCCCGCGGCGCGCGCCAGGGCCACGCATTCGCGCGTGGCGGCGGCTTGGTGAATCCGCCCCAGCCGCCGCAACGTGGAATCGGTGAACGACTGCGCGCCGATGGAGAGCCGCGTGACTCCCCGCGCCTGCAAGAGGCTCGCCATGGCGGGGGTCAACGTGCCAGGGTTCACCTCGCATGTCCACTCCTGCACCTGCGCCATGTTCACCCGGTCGTGTATCGCGTCCAGCAGGCGGGCCATGTCGTCCGGACCCAACGCGGTGGGTGTGCCGCCGCCAAAAAACAGGCTCCGGGGCGCAAACCCCGGCGGCAAATCATCCAACTCGCGCGTCAAGCCGGCGTGCCATGCCGCCACGGCCGCCGCCTGCGGAACCTGCGAAAAAAACGCGCAGTACGGACACTTGCGCACGCACCACGGAAAATGAATGTAGAGGCCGGGGCCCATGCCCGCCAAATGGTTCAGGGATTTTCCAACTCGCGCAGTTCGCGCAGCACGCGTTCGGCTTCGGCGGCATCCAGCCGCGTCATCGCGAAGCCCACGTGCACCAGCACGTAGTCGCCGATTTGCGCTTCCGGCAGATACGCCAGCGCCACCTCCTGGCGCACGCCGTCATAGTCCACCGTGCCGCGGCGGTCGAAACCGACGCCCTCCTGAATGGCCACAATCTTGCCGGGAATGGCCAGGCACATGGCGTCAGACTCCCCCCTCCGTCAGCCCGGGCGGCGGCTGCGTCATTTGCGTCACCCGCAGGGGAAAACGCATCTTGATGTCGTCATCCAGCAGCACCTCCACCCAGTGGATGCCCGCTTCGTGGAACTCGGTGTTGATGAACAGCTCCACGTTGGTCGCCGTGGCTTCCGCCGTGGGCAGTTTGACGGGAATATCCCGGCCCTCAATCATGACCGTGCTCATGTCCGGCCGCAGGATGCGCGTATGCTGCCGGAACACGCCCTCGCCCGAACACCAGCGCGTGACCAGAAACATCCGCGGGTGCCGGAACGGGAACGCCGCGCTGCCCAACTGGTCGAACAACCCGATCAACATAAACTTGCCGCTCCGTTCCTGGCGGACATCATCGCACAACAGGGTGCATTGCAAATCAGGGATCATCGGCATCTGCGCCTACCTTTCCGCATCGGGAGCGCACAGCCGCGCTCGCGACAACCACCCACCATACCTGTGCCACCCGCGCTTGGCAATGCCTGACCCGGCGGGGCCTTCGCGCGCGC
>CAZNGD010000282.1:0-3095 GCA_964572295.1 uncultured Verrucomicrobiota bacterium | reverse complement strand
TATGAAGCGGAACTGAAGATGGATTTGCTGGCATTTTCGCGTTCGGAGATGCCCATAACACGCAGTTTGCTGCTCAGTGCTCGTGGGCAAATATTGCGCGCCCAGGGAGATTATGCCGGCGCCATCAAAGTGCTCCAAGAGGCTCTCCGCTGGGAAACCTCACCGGCGCCTTTTGAATTGGCGGAGTATTTGCGGGCGTGTTACGACGTGGGCCGATCGGATTGGGCGGCGGCCATGGCTGGGCCGCTGGCCGCCCGGGGCATGGTGATTACGGCGTGGGCGGATTTATTGTCACATTATGCCGCCCTTTGGTTAAGTGGTGCGCGTGGGATGGCCTATGGGTTCTTCAAGGAGTATGCCCAACGCTACCCGGATGATGGTATGGCGCTGAATAATATGGCGTGGCTGTTGGCGACGGCGGAGCCCGATGGCTTGGGGCATGTGGGCGAGGCGGAATGGCCAGCCATGGCGTTGCAGTGGGCCCAACATGCCATGGAATGCGGCGGCGAGCAGGTGGCGGGCGCCTGGACCACGCTGGCGGCCGCCCGCGCCAATGCGGGGGATTTCAGCGGCGCCTTGGTGGCGCTGGAGCCGGCCCGGCGTTTGGCCGCGCGCGATCAGGATCAGGCGCTGCTGGCGAGGATTGCCAGCTATGAGGCCACCTATCGGGATGAGCGCCCTTGGCGCGAACCGGATACCCGGGCGGAGCGCTTCTCCAAAGAACCGCTGTTTGAGTGGAAAAAATGAAGCGCCCCAACGTCCGTATCTTCGGTATGGCTTTGATT
The DNA here is from genome assembly GCA_964572295.1 of uncultured Verrucomicrobiota bacterium. Taxonomy (GTDB): domain Bacteria; phylum Verrucomicrobiota; class Kiritimatiellia; order CAIQIC01; family Lenti-01; genus CAZNGD01. Next base: position 2,310 of record CAZNGD010000282.1, on the reverse strand, counting down.
ATTATGGCGTTGGCGCGCCGTCGCAAGCTGCGCAAGTAAGACATCCGGCATGGGATCAAAAGAGCGGCGGAAACGCCGCTCTTTTTGATACGTCAGGCATGACATGCAGCTGGGGTGAAAGTCCCCAACGAGCCGAGGTGAAACGGAATCGGATAGTCAAAGGCAAGGGCACTGCCGCGAGACCGTGTCTGAAGGAAGCCAGCGACAAAACTTGGACAGGACGAACAGAAACCGGATGGAAGGCCGGCAGGGCGGGAAAGGCGGCCATGGACGCTCACTCCCGGTATTTCACCACGAGCCCTGACGGTAAATCCGGCCGGCCCCAAGGGAAAGCGGCATGTCTTATTCTGAGAGACGGCACATCTACCCGGAAGGGCCTGTCGCGCTCCCCGCACGCCCATCGGGCCATGGGAAAGAAATGGTTCAACGAAATCGGACTCAACGGGTTTGCAGACAGGTCCGGGCAGTTGGCAACGACCGCTTAGAGGAAACCGCCGGATGCCATAAAAGGCATGTCCGGTGGTGTGAGAGGCGGGGAAACCCGCCTACTCGATTGGTGTTTTGAGAACGGGGGATAAGGCGTATAGTTTCACTGGAATCACCGGGACTGGTTTGAGTAGGATTGGAAAAAGATGGAACAGATGAAACAGCCGGCAGTCAGCGTGATCATTTCATGTTGGAATGAAGAAGACAATATCGCGGCCTGTTTGAAGGCGGTGTTGGAGGCGATGCCAGAAGCGGAGGTGCTGGTTGTGGCGGGAGGGAATGACCGAACGGCGGATCTGGCAGATGAATGGGCGAAAGAATATCCGCTGGTTCGAGTCGTTCGCCATGTGCCGGATCGAGGAAAGGGGCATGCGATACGCGACGGGTCGGCACTGGCGAGGGCTCCGGTCATTGCTCAGTTTGACGCGGACTTGCAGTTTTTGGCCACGGATCTTCCGGCAATCGTTGCGCCAATTTTGTCCGGTCAATATGATGTTTGCATCGGGTCGAGGTTTCAGGAGGGCATAAAGTCGCCGGCGGAGAGGTCGTGGAGCCGGAACTTCGGGAACTTCGTGTTATCGCGCTGGGTCTCGCTGTTGACGGGTCATCGCTTGACGGATGTGACGGCGGGATTGAAAGCTTGGACGCGGGAGGCGATCAACCGGATTGATTTCCGTGATGACACCTACTCCTACGAGGCGGAGATCGTGGTGCGCACGGCGGTACTGGGGTTGCGGATATTGGAGATTCCGGTGGGGTATGCGGCGAGATCAGCGGGGGTTTCGATGCACACGAGCACGCTGCGGCTGGCCAAGGCGGGGATTGTGATTGCGGTGAAGAGTTTGCTGGCGAGGTTGCGGAGGGGCTAGGGGGGACGTGTTGTGCGGTTTCAGCTGGACGGGGAAAGGGGACCGGGGCGAACGGGAGGGGACGGGGTGGGCGTTGTGTTTATTTTTTGGGGCAAAGGCTTGCGTTGGGTTTTGGGAGCGGGATACAATAAAAAAATGAGGTTTTCGTTTTTGAAAGGCAGAGGGGATTGGGGTTGGGCTTTTGCGGTTTTTGTGCTGGCGTTTGTCATTTATGCGCCGTCGGTCGGTTATGAGTATGTACCTTTGGACGACCAGATTTTCGTGTACGGGAATCCGCTGGTTGTTGACGGGATTACCGTGGAGGCGTTGAAGAAGGCGTTTGTCCAGGTTCAGGAAAATTATTGGGCACCGCTGCTATGGATCAGCTATATGGCGGATGCGCAGATCGGGGGATTGGATCCGCGTCCATTCCATTTGACCAATGTGCTGTTGTTTGCGCTGACATCCGGACTGCTGGCGTATGTTGTGCCGCGGTGGGCGGGACGGCGGTGGGCGGGGTTGTTGATTGCTCTGCTGTGGGTGTTGCATCCCGCACGGGTGGAAAGCGTGGCGTGGATTACCGCTCGGAAGGATGTGCTCAGCGGTGTGTTTTTCATCTTGGGACTGGGGCTGTATGTGGAGGGACGGCGGGGTTGCATCCGTCACAGTATGTGGTGGGCCTGGCTTTGCATGGCGCTTGGCGGGATGGCGAAGCCAACGGTAATGGTAATGCCCGCCGCGATGGTGCTACTGGACATCTGGCCGCTGCGTCGCACAGAGTGGTCAGGGATTTGGAGGAGAGGCTGGCGGCTGGTCAGCGAGAAATGGGCGTTCTGGGGCTTGGGTGTTGTGCTGGCGGCGCTGCCGATTTGGATTCATGTGGAGCATGAAGCGCTTGCGACGGCATCATGGCCGCAACGCTTGTCCATGATTCCCGCGCACTATCTGTTTTATCTGGGCAAGCTGATCTGGCCGG
>CAZNGD010000281.1:0-3118 GCA_964572295.1 uncultured Verrucomicrobiota bacterium | reverse complement strand
GATACTGGCCTGCCGCCTGCGCCGCGATCTCGCCACCGCGCGACAAATCCATCAGGCAGCCCGTGGCACCAATCGCGTCGCCAACCTGTTTTTGGATTTGGCCGCGTGCGGACGGATCCATGCCCCGCTGCAACTTTTTTTGCAACAACCAACCGCCGCCCACGCCCGGCGGGTGTGCGCCTTCGGGCACACCTCCGGCGCCGATTTGCTCTGCGGCCTGTTATACGGTCTGACCGCCGCCCCCCACCCCGCCACATAACAGGCGCGCAGAACACACGCCGAGGTTTTCTGCCCTTGCCAAGGAACGGCGGCTCGGCCATCATCGCCCATCATGCGTATTTTGATTTCCAACGACGACGGGATTCAAGCGCCGGGCATCCATGCTTTGCATAATGCCGTCAAGGATTTGGGCGAGATTCACGTGGTCGCCCCCAACGGCGAACGCTCGGCCATCAGCCACGGCATCACTTTGACCAAGCCCCTGCACGCGCGCCCCTGGCCGCCGGATGGCCCGCTCTTCGGCACCGCCATCAGCGGCACCCCGGCCGATTGCGTCAAACTGGCCGTGAGCCTCCTGCTTGACCCCAAGCCCGACCTGATTTTGAGCGGCATCAACCTCGGCCCCAACGCGGGAATCAGTGTTCTGTATTCCGGCACGGTGTCCGCTGCGGCGGAAGGCCCCATCATGGGCATCCCGGCCATTGCCCTCTCGCTCGACACATTTTCCGCGCCGAACTGGGACACCGCCGCACGGGTCAGCCGCTATCTGGTGGAGCAGGTGGTGCAAGGCCGCCTGCAGATTGCGCCGGATATTTTTTGGAACGTCAACATCCCCAACCTGCCCTATGAACAGCTTGCCGGCATCCGCATCACCCGGATGGGTTCGTCGCGCTTCGTGGAAAAATATGAATGCCGCCACGACCCTTGGGGCCATCCCTACTACTGGATGTCCGGCGAACTGTACGAAAAAGGCGACATGCAAGGCACCGATCTGGAGGCCCTGCGCGAAGGCTATGTCTCGCTCTCACCCATCGGCTTGGACCACACCGAACACGCGGTCATTGAATCGCTGCTGGCCCACCCGCTGGCGCTGCCAACACCAGCCGCCATCGCATCCCCAAACAAATGATTATTGATTTTCATGCCCACGCGTTCGCCGACACCTTGGCCCCCAAGGCGATCCCCGCTCTCGAAGCGGCGGCCGATGTCAAAGCCTTCACCGATGGCCGCGTGAGTAGCCTCCTCGCCTCCATGGACCGCGCCGGCATTGACCGCGCGATTGTTTGCCCCATTGCCACCAAGCCCTCGCAGTACGAAGGAATCCGCCAGTGGGCACACGCCGTACGCACCACGCAGCCACGTCTGGATATGCTGCTCTCCGTCCATCCCGAAGACCCCGCCGCGCTCGCCCACCTCGACGAAATCGCCGCCGATGGCTTCAAGGGCATCAAGCTGCATCCCTACTACCAATGCTTCAAGATTGATGAAGAACGAATGTTCCCGATCTATGAACGCCTCGCCGCCCACGGTCTGCTGGTAGTGTTCCACACGGGCTTCGATATCGCCTATCCCTTCGACCGCATCGCCGACCCCGTCCGCGTGCGCCGCGTAGCCGACACCTTCCCCACCCTCAAACTTGTCGCCACCCATCTCGGCGGCTGGCAGGATTGGGAAGAATCCCGCCGCCATCTGATTGGCCGGCCCATCTACATCGAAACCTCCTACTGCTTGAACGAACTGCCCCCCGCCGAAGTCCGCGCCATGCTCATGGCCCATCCTGCCGACTACATTTTATTCGGCACCGACAGCCCGTGGAACGACCAAGCAGAAGAACTCGCCCGCTGGCGCGCCCTCGACCTCCCCCCCGACCGCCTCGCGGCCGCCTTGGGCCACAACGCCGCCCGCCTCCTCTCCGCTTGAGATACTTTTTCGCAAACGCCCCATAACCGGGCACGCGCCGAACGATGCCCCGAAATAACTTCCACCGCCGCCCGCGCGTTCAGAAGCGAACCCGACCTTACAGAGCGCACGGAATGCGCAACGACAGAAAACCCTTTGATTTACAAAATCGGTTGTCCCGCACCATCCATTATTTTCGGGTCCGCCATCGCGTTTGCAGCGCATTCAATGCAACCACCCAATGCCAATAGGCGGCATAAAATGAGGGGTGAAACGGATGCGGCCGCCAGCCGGGCAATGTGCCATCTAAATGTTTAAAGTATTCACGTACAACCCGGTGTTGATGCACGGGATCGCAATATCGAGTGAGTTTCTCTAACTGATCATACAGATAACATCTATTTATCGCATATAATGGGGGCAGGAATTCAGGCAGCAAACCGATATCATTCAGTCGTTGCTGCAAGGTGCGTAGCGCCACTAACCGGCTCATTTCCTGCTTGGAGATTCGGCACATGGAGTCGCTGGAGATACTGTAGCGATAGAGTGGCTGATTAACTTTGACGATTCGGGGCGTTTTCACCAGAAAGGGCAGAATCGTGGGAATGTCGGCAACTGAACTGCTCTCCTCGCTGGCAAATTCACAATGCCCAAGAAAATGGGCGGTTCGATACACTTTTCCCCAAAAAAATACAGGAACTTGTAATAGCAACTCTGGATGCTTGCGAATCGGATATCGCTCCCGTGCAAAGGCCGGCTCTTCGCCCCCGTAGGATTCATGGCGTTGGACCCCGTCATAGACACAGGCATAAGGACAGAATACGATGTCAGCATCATGGGTTTGCGCGGCCGCGAGCATGACATCGGTGTACACCGGCTCAATACAATCATCGGCATCAACAAATGATAAATAAGGCGTGCGGACATAATCAACAGCCGATTGCCGAGTGGCCGTAGGCCCCGCGTGCCGCAGGTGCATGGCCTGCACGATCTTGGGAAATGCAACGGCAAAAGTACCCATTATTTCTTTTGTCGCATCCGTGGAGCCGTCATTGGCTAACAGTATGCGAATGGGCCGAGTTTGCTCAAACAGTGATTCTATACAACCGCGCAGATCCTTTTCGGCATTATAAACAGGGACTATCACTGTTAACAATGGCTGATCATCAGTGCTTTCGTCTTTAGTGAGCCAGGCCGGCGTTTTCATTATCTGACCCCT
>CAZNGD010000280.1:0-3119 GCA_964572295.1 uncultured Verrucomicrobiota bacterium | reverse complement strand
ATGCGCACATCGGCGCTCAGGCCCGGCAGGGAGGACAACTGCGCCGGCTGTTGCCACACGGCGTATAACAGCTCGCGGACGCGATTCAAATAGGCGGCAAAAGCCAGTTGATCGTCCGCAGGGATTTTGGTTTCGGTGCCCACCACGGCGCCTTGCTTGAGGCGCCGCGCAATTTCCTCGGGGGAGAGCGGCTTGTCCTTGGGCGGCGGCGCGTTGCGGACCACGACATTGGTCTGGCGGATATCCTTGGGCGGGGTGGGCGGCTTGGGGGGCTTGGGCGGGGCCGGGGGAGGGGGCTTGTCCGGATCCGGCACTTTGATGTCGTCCACCGGCTTGGGAGGCTCGGGCACCGGCGGTTCGGGGGTGGGGGGCGCCGCCGGCTCGGGGGGGGGCGGGATCGAAACCGTGAACTCCACCATCATTACCTGTTCCGGTTTTTTCAGCCGTTGGCAGCCGCGAAAAAACAGCGGCCCCACCAGCACCAGCACCAGCACAATGCCGTGCAGCGTGAGGCTGAAGCGGATTCCCTGGCGCCTGAAGGAGTGGGGTTTCATTTTCCGGGGTCGGTGACCAGCGCCATGCGCGTAATGTTGGCCTCGTGCATCAGGCGCAGAATCTTCACCACCTTGCCGTAGGCGATGGTTTCATCCGCCCGCACCAACACGGTGATGTCCGGGATCTCCGCCGCTTTGGTTTGGAGCGCGTTGGCGAGCGCGTCTTCCGTAATGGCCGCGTTGTCCAGAAACAGCTCCGCGTTGGCGTTGAGCGTGATGGCCAGGCTGTCCGGATGGTCCAGCGCCGTGGTTTTGCCCTTGGGCAGCCGCACGGCGATGCCCTGCTCGATGTTCGGAAACGTGATCATAAACGTCAGCAGCAGCAGGAACGTGAGGTCCATGATGGATGTCATGTTCAACTCGCTGATCAAACGCGATTGGGAGAGCGACGTACGGCGGGCCATGGCCGGTTCCTATTCGTAGAGGAAGGATTGCTGCAGGCGCGCGGCAAATTTTTCGGTGAAGTTTTCCAACTGAATGCTCAAAAACCGGATTTTTTCATTCAGTTTGTTGCAGCCAAATGCCGACGGGATCGCCACCAGCAGGCCGACGATGGTCGTCAGCAACGCGCTGGAAATCCCCGGCGCCGCTTCCGAGAGATTCGCCGAGCCTTGCTTGGCCATCTGCTCGAACGACACCGAGATGCCCCACACCGTGCCGAAGAGGCCCAGCATCGGCGCGATGGTATAGGTGGAGCCCAGCATGGACATTTGCGTTTCCAGCAGCAGGATTTGATCGGCCACGGCGCATTCGGCCACCTTGCGGATGGCATCAATCTGCGCGGCGGTCAGCCGCTCCTGCGACAAATCAATCTGATTGAGCTGGCGCTGCTGTTTCTGCGCGCGGCTTTCAAACTCCCGCTTCACGGCCAGGCACGCGGCCTGATAGACCTTGGCCATCGGGCTGTCCTCGTGGGCGGGCCCGCGCACAAACAACTCCAGCGGATTGTGCTGCCGGTTGAAGTTCTGCACGAAGTTGTAATCCGCGCGCGCCACTTTGCGCAGCTCCAGATATTTCGCCATCATGATGCTCCAGGCCAGAATCGAGGCCAGGACCAGCACCACCACGATTAATTGGCCCACCGGATCGGAGATGCGAAAGGCCCACACCACGCCCGCCAACGGCAACGCCCCAGTCAAGAAAGTCACGTTCATACAGCCTCGCCACAACAGATTGAAAAACGGGCGCATCATACGGCAACCCGCCGAGGGGGTCAATCAGCCACAGTGCGGAGTTGCCGCCGGCGGAACCCCGTGCGATACTGCGCGCCCTTTGGGATCGTGGAGAAGAGATACATGGCCAAACAGAATCGCCCCGTGGAAACCGCCGTCAGCATGGCCCAACGCCAGCGCGAAATTTCGGTGTCCGAATTTTTTCTGAAAAATCGCCACCTGCTCGGGTTTGACAGTCCGCGCAAGGCCATCATGACCGCCGTGAAGGAGGCCGTGGACAACTCGCTGGATGCCTGCGAAGAATCGGGGATCCTGCCGGAGATTGCCGTGGAGCTGCAGCAGCAGGCCGAGAACCGCTTTGTGGTGGTGATCACCGACAACGGCCCCGGCATCGTGCGGGCGCAAATCCCGAAAGTGTTTGCCAAGCTGTTGTACGGCTCCAAGTTTCACCGGTTGCGGATGTCGCGCGGGCAGCAGGGCATCGGCATTAGCGCGGCGGGCATGTATGGCCAACTGACCACCGGCACGGCCACCATCATTCTCTCGCGCACCCGCAACATCGGCAACGCGCACCGGCTATCGGTGCAGATGGACACCCGCGCCAACAAGCCGGTCGTGCTGGGCGACGAAGAGGTGGATTGGCGGCCCACGTTCCCGCCCGAAGCTGACAAGCCGGAGCCGGTGACCTACGCCCACGGCACCCGGGTGGCCATCGAAATGACCGCGCAATACGTGCGCGGCCGGCTGTCGGTGGATGAGTATCTCAAGCAATGCGCGGTGGCCAATCCGCACCTGCGGCTGCACTTCCGCGTCACCACGCTCAAGAAGGACAAGAGCGGGGCGCTGGCGCCGGAGGTTGGCGAGTGGCAAACCCATACGCGCGCGGTGCGGACGTTGCCGCCGGTGACCAAGGCCATTCAGCCGCATCCGCATGGCGTGGAGCTGGGCGTGCTGCTGCAAATGCTCAAGGATACCGCCTCGCGCACGCTCAAAGGCGCGCTGGAACAGGAGTTTTCGCGGGTGAGCGCCCGCGCCGCGCAGGAGATTTGCGCGCGTGCCGAACTCAACCCCAAAGCCAATCCCACCCGCGTCGCGCATCAGGAAATCGAGGCGCTCTTCAAGGCCATCCAAGAAACCAAACTGATGCGCCCGCCCACCGATTGCCTCGCGCCCATCGGCGAGGAACAGATCATCGCCGGCCTGCAAAAGGAGTTTCCGGCCGATTTCTATGCCGCCGTCACGCGCGCCCCCGAGGTTTATCGGGGCAATCCGTTTCAGGTGGAAGTGGGCGTGGCCTTCGCCAAGCCCGGAACCAACGCGGAACTGGGCGCGGACGAACCGGTGCGCGTGATGCGCTTTGCCAATCGCGCGCCGCTGCTCTACATGAGCGGCG
>CAZNGD010000279.1:0-3124 GCA_964572295.1 uncultured Verrucomicrobiota bacterium | reverse complement strand
GCGCGGCTTGCCACGCTGCCGCGTGGACGGCGTGGAAGCCGTCCCTCCAAAAGACGGAAGCAACCAACAGCCGCAGCAGCCAAACAGCACCGGGCTCAACGAGCCCGGCTACAGAACAGCCAACAGCCGAACAGCCGACGATGCAAAGGTTCAGACTGTGGCCGGGGGCGGTGACCCCGGCTGCGGGCTCAACAAGCCCGGCTACAGAACAGCCACAGCCGACAGCCGAAACAGCCGACGGCGGCCAGGCATTTGAGTATTACGATTGTTTCGGATCGTAATACTCAGGCACAAAAAAGCCCTTGGGCGGGCCAAGGGCTTTTTGAGGGGTCAGCAGGGGCTTACACGGGGGGCTTGGTCTTGGGCAGGCCACGGCCGCGGTCGCCCTCTTTCCAGCGGCCATCCTTTTTCAGGATTTCAACGCGCTCAAAGCGTTTCAGGACGTTGCGGCGGGTGGCGACTTTGCTGCCTGCTTTCAAACTACGATGCATGGACATGGGTATTCTCCCTCAAATCAGGTTTTCTTTTGCGGTAAATGAGTCGCGCACTTGTACCATTTTGGCGGGTGATGTCAACCCTGTGCTTTGTTCTTTTGCGGGGGCGGGCGGCTATGGGGCGGCGGCGGGGTCCGCCCAGGAGGCGCGGACGGTGGCGTAGAGCCCGAGGTAATCGCGGATCATGGGTGCGGGGGGGTAGTGCTGTTCGAGGCGGTCCCGGCCACGGATGCCGGCGGCGCGGGCCTGGGTGGGGGCGGCGAGATATTGCCGCATGGCGGCGGCGAGCGCGCGGGGGGAGCGCCGCACGAGGATGCCGGTTTCGCCGTCGGCGATGAGTTCGGGCAGGCCGCCGACGCGGGTGGCGAGTACGGGCCGCATCCAGGCCATGGCTTCCATGACGCTGAGGGGCTGGTTTTCCACGCGCGAGCTTTGGACGAGGACATGGGTTCGCGCAAAAAACTCGGCGGGGGGCATCCAGCCGGCCAACTCCACGCGGTCGCGCAGACCCCAGCGGGTGATTTGTCGCTGGAGGGCGCCGCGCAGGGGGCCGTCGCCGGCGATGAGGATTCGCCAGGAGCGGGGCGCGGTATCCAAGTCGCGGGCGAGTCGCCGCACGGCGCGGAGGAAGAGGCGGTGATCTTTTTCGGCGCTCAGGCGGCCGAGCATCCCGAAGGTGAAGATGCTGCCGGGGGCATCCCACAATTCCTGCGCGGCGGCACGACTGACGATGCTGGCGGGGCCGAGGCCGGTGGGGATGTGCGCCAACTGGAGCGGGGTGAGGCCGCAGCGGCGCAAATAGCGTTCGTAAAAACGGCTCAGGACAACCACGCGCGAAAATTGGCGCAGGGCCCGGATATTCAGCGCCTGGAAAAAGCGTTCCTTGAGTTGCCAGCGGAACAGCCAGCCGTGGACGGTGCTGACGACGGGGAACAGGCTGGTGCGGCGGGAGGCCAGCAGGGCGTGCCAGTCGGCTTTGTAGCCGGTGGAATGCAGCACGGCGCAATGCTCCTGCGCCATGAGGGCGCGGATTTGCGCGACGGCGGCGCGCGAGAAGCGGCCGGCCACCGGGATGGTGTGCACGGGGGCCACCTGGCGCAGGGCTGCGGCGAGCGGACTGCTCCCCTCGCCCAGCCGCGTTTCCTGCAACAACAGGACCACGGGCGCGGCCATGCCGGCGGCGTGCAGGCCGGTCAGCAACTGGACCGTGGCCTGCTCCGCGCCGTAGAGGCTGCGGGTGTCTTGCAGCAGATACGCAACTTTCATCGGCCCCACTTTAGCGAAAGCGCCGGCCAAGCGCAAACCCCGGCGGCGGCGCGCGGCGGCAAAATCATGCGAAAAACTCCTTGCCTTCGGGTGGGGCTTTCCCTACATTCCGCGGCGAGTTTTGCGTGTGCAGAACCGGAAGCGAAGTTCTCCGGCGGCCCTCCGCCAGGGACAAAAGCGGATTTTCCGGCCCCCAAAAAAGCCGGAACAAGCCATTAAAGAGAGGAAAACATCATGGTCACCATGACGACCGCGAACGTCCGTCAGGATGTCAGCATTCAGGACCTGCTCGAAGCGGGCCTACACTTCGGCCACCGGACAAAACGCTGGAACCCCAAGATGCGCAAGTATCTGTTTGGGCAGCGCAACGGGATTTATATCATTGATCTGGAGCAAACGCTCGACGGCCTGCAAAAGGCGCGGCAGTTCATCTATGACACGGTGGCCCGCGGGCGCCAAATCCTGTTTGTCGGCACCAAGAAGCAGGCGCAGGAGGCGTTGAAGGGCATCGCCACGCAAACCAAGCAGCCCTTTGTGGTGAACCGTTGGCTGGGCGGCACGCTCACCAATAACGAAACGCTGCGCAAGTCCATCACGCGGATGCGCGAGATTGAGCAGATGGAAAAGGATGGCTCGATCAATGCCATGCCCAAGAAGGAAATCGCCAAGCTGCGCCATGAGTTGCGCAAATTGCAATACAACCTGAGCGGCATTGCCGACATGCAGGGCAACCCCGGCGCGCTGTTCGTGGTGGATATCAACTGCGAAGCCATTGCCGTGGCCGAAGCCAACCGGCTGCATATCCCCGTGATTGCGCTGGTGGATGCCAACGTGGACCCCGACCCGGTGGATTACCCCATCCCGGCCAACGATGACGCCATCCGTGGCATCAAGCTGATTGCCGATCTGGTGGGCCTGACCATCCAGCAGGCGACCGAGGAATATTCCAAGGTGGCCGCGGAAGCCGCCCGCAAGCGCGCGGCGGAAGAGGCCGTGGCGGCGGCGCAAGCCAAGGCCGAAGCCGAGGAACGCAAAGTCCGCAACGCCGAGCTGGCCAAGGCCAAGGCCGAAGCCCGCGAGAAGGCCAAGGCGGAAAAAGCCGCGGCGGAAGCAGCCGCCAAGGCCGCGGCGGAAGCAGCCGCCAAGGCCGCGGCGGAAGCCCAGGCGCCCGCACAGCCCGAAGCGCAGCCCGAGGCGGCGCCGGAAGCCGAACCACCGGCGGCCCCCGCCGAATAACCCTTGCCGGGGCCGGTCTGACGAACACGCGAGTGGCCGTCCGACCGTCCCCGCCTCTTTTATGGGGCCCCCCCCCCCCCCCAACACCGACAACAAAAACAGACCATATATGAAGCAAAAGAAAAAAT
>CAZNGD010000278.1:0-3130 GCA_964572295.1 uncultured Verrucomicrobiota bacterium | reverse complement strand
GCAGGATGCCGATCGCGCGGCTGACGCTGGGCTTTGAAAAATTCATGTGTTTGGCAACGTCGATGGAGTGCACCGGCTTTCCCCGTTGGGTCAAAATAAGGATCGTCTCCAGATACATCTCCCCGGATTCATGCAAACTCACTTGCTTCTCTCCTTTCCTGTTAGCAGTGCGTAACTTTTTTACAGCATATCATAAACTACCTGAAACGCCAAGTTTTTCCTGAAAAATGATTAGCCCAAATTAATGTGGGTAAATTTACTTCTTCTATTGACATTCCAGATCATATGGTACAAAATAGTTCCGTTAGCGAAAACTAACCTGGTTAGAGTTTGCTAATGCCCGGAGCAGAAGCCCGGGCAAAAAATCTGACGGAGAGGGGCTTGTCATGATGCCATTGACGCTTGCGGCCATCGGTGAAAACAACATCATCAAAAGGGTCGGCGGCTTGCCCGAGATCAAGAAACATCTGGAGAATCTCGGCTTTGTGCCCGGCTCGGTCGTCTCTGTGGTCAGCACGCTGGGCGGCAGCGTGATCGTCAGCGTGAAGGAGTCGCGCGTCGCCATCAGCCGTGAGATGGCTCAAAAAATCATGATTTGACGGCCAAGGCCGTCCGCAAGGAGGAAAAGCTGGGATGAGAACGCTGCGTGATGCCGGGATCGGCGAAACGGTCAAGGTCGTCAGGCTCAACGGAGAAGGTGCCGTCAAGCGCCGCATCATGGACATGGGGATTACCAAAGGCGTGGATGTGCGCATGGTGCGCGTCGCCCCCCTGGGCGACCCCATCGAAGTCACGGTGCGGGGCTACGAGCTGAGCCTGCGCAAAGCCGATGCCGGCATGATCGAAGTAGAGTGAGAGAGGATACACAAGCATGGACCTGAGAATCGCGCTCGCGGGAAATCCCAACAGCGGTAAAACCACCCTGTTCAATACCCTCACCGGCGCCAACCAGTTCGTCGGCAACTGGCCCGGCGTGACCGTCGAAAAGAAGGAAGGCAAGCTGAAGAAGAACCCGGCCGTCACCATCACCGACCTGCCGGGCATCTACTCGCTGTCCCCCTATACCCTGGAAGAAGTGGTCGCCCGCAACTACCTGATCAACGAGCGGCCCGACGCCATCCTCAACATCATCGACGGCACCAACCTGGAGCGCAACCTCTACCTCACCACCCAGCTGACCGAGCTGGGCATCCCCGTGGTCGTCGCCATCAACATGATGGACGTCGTCTCAAAGGCGGGCGACAAGATCAACACCAGGGAACTCAGCCGCGCGCTGGACTGCCCCGTGGTCGAGATCTCCGCCCTCAAGTCAAACGGCGTCATGGAAGCGGCGCAGGCCGCCATCAACGCCGCAAGGAACGGCAAAACGGTGCCCCAGCACAGCTTTTCAGGCGCCGTCGAGCACGCGCTGGCTCATATCGAGGAAGCCGCGGTGCATGATATGCCCCTGGAGCAGCAGCGCTGGTACGCCATCAAGATCTTCGAGCGCGACGAGAAGGTGCTGGCGCAGCTGAAGCTGCCCCAGGACAAGCTCGCCCACATCGAAAACGACATTCAGGTCGTCGAAAAGGACATGGACGACGACGCCGAGAGCATCATCACCAACGAGCGCTATGTCTACATCTCTTCCATTTTGAAGGGTGTGTATAAAAAGCATTCGGCGGGCAAGCTGACCGTCTCCGACAAGATCAACCGCGTGGTCACCAACCGCTTCCTGGCCCTGCCCATCTTCGCGCTGGTGATGTTCCTGGTGTACTACCTCTCCATCACCACCGTGGGCACCTGGGCCACCGACTGGGCCAACGACGGCCTCTTCGGCGAGGGCTGGCACATCACGGGCGGCGCGGCCTATGAGGAGGCCGAGGAAAACTATGCCCCCTACGGCGCGCAGATCGCCGCCTTTGAAGCCGCGGCCGAGCGTGCCGGGGTCAGCCTTGAAGACGAGGCCGCCATGGCTGCCCTGCCCGCCGTCACCGCCATCCTCTATGACGACAGCGGCATCCCGGAAGAAGAGATCCCCACCGCCTACGCGGATTATACCGCCGCGCTTGAGGTCGAGGCGCCCGAGCCCGACGCCTTCGGCACCTGGGTGCCCGGCGTCCCGGTCGTGGTGGAAGGCTGGCTGGAAAGCGCCAACGTCGCCCCCTGGCTGAGCGGGCTGATCCTCGACGGCATCATAGCAGGCGTCGGCGCGGTGCTGGGCTTCGTGCCCCAGATGCTGGTGCTCTTCCTGCTGCTGGCCTTCCTGGAAGCCTGCGGCTACATGGCCCGCATCGCCTTCATCATGGACCGCGTCTTCCGCCGCTTCGGCCTGTCGGGCAAGAGCTTTATCCCCATGCTGATCGGCACCGGCTGCAGCGTGCCCGGCATCATGGCCTCGCGCACCATCGAAAACGAGCGTGACCGCCGCATGACCATCATCACCACCAGCTTCATGCCCTGCGGGGCCAAGCTGCCCATCATCGCCCTGATCGCGGGCGCGATGTTCGGCAACGCCGGCTGGGTGGCCACCAGCGCCTACTTCGTGGGCATCTCGGCCATCGTCGTCAGCGGCATCGTCCTCAAAAAGACGAAGATTTTCATGGGCGATCCCGCCCCCTTCGTGATGGAGCTGCCCGCCTATCACTGGCCCACCGTGAGGAACCTCCTGAGCTCCATGTGGGAGCGAGGCTGGAGCTTCATCAGAAAGGCCGGCACCATCATCCTGCTGTCCACCATCGTGATCTGGTTTACCTCGGCCTTCGGCTGGGAAGATGGCAGCTTCGGCATGGTGGCCATGGAAAACAGCATCCTGGCCAAGGTCGGCGGCGCCGTCGCCTTCATCTTCGCGCCCCTGGGCTGGGGCAGCTGGCAGGGCGCGGTGGCCACCGTCACGGGCCTGATCGCCAAGGAAAACGTGGTCGGCACCTTCGGCGTGCTCTTCGGCGGCTTTGAAGAAGTGGCGGAAAACGGCTGGCAGGTATGGCAGAACATGCGCGCCGCCTTCACGCCCCTGTCCGCCTACAGCTTCCTGCTGTTCAACCTGCTGTGCGCCCCCTGCTTCGCCGCCGTCGGCGCGATCCGGCGCGAGATGAACGACCTGAAGTGGACGGGCTTTGCCGTCCTCTACCAGACCGGCCTGGCCTATGCC
>CAZNGD010000277.1:0-3133 GCA_964572295.1 uncultured Verrucomicrobiota bacterium | reverse complement strand
GACTGGAGTTCGACGTGTGCTCTTCCGATCTGGCTGGGGTTTGGGTTTCGGCTTGGGTTTGGGTTTGGGCTTGGGCTTTTCCTGCGGGATCACCGGGACCTCTTCCGGTGGCGGTTCGGGCGGCGGGAGCACTTCAATGATGGGCTCGGGGGGCGGGGGCTCTTCGGGTTCGGGTTCCGGCTCGGGTTCGGGTTCGGGCGGTGGGGGTTCCACTTCGGGCTCGGGCGGCGGGGGTTCGGGGGGCATTTCCAAGAGCGTGACTTCGGGGAGCCAGACCCATTCGGCTTCGTCGGCGGGGCGCTGGCCATAGACCGTGCGCAGGGCGGGAAACTGGAACAGGAGAAAAAGCATGAGGACATGGAGCGCCAGCGCGCCGCAGGGCGCGGCCATGCGCTCCCAGAGCGGCCGGGGGGGGCGCGGCCAGTAGCGCTGGCGGAGGGCAAGGTGTTTGGGGACCAAAACCTTCCGGCCGCGGTGGCGTCTTTTTGTACGAGGTTTTACCAAAATTGCTTTCCTGCTGGGGAGGGGCGCGGGGACGCGGGCGGCCCGCAGGGATGCCATCTCGCCTTGGGTATATCAGCGCCGGGGGGCGCGCACAAGTTCACTGCCCGCGGCGGGGGCGCGGCGCGCGCGCGGGTCAATAGGAATAGCCGATGGTGAAGCTGAAGCGCCCGCTATCGCTGAGGTAGTCGTCGGTGTTGATGGGCCAGGCGTAATCGAGCTGAATGGGGAAGCCGGGGAAATCGAACCGCACGCCCAGGCCGTAGCCATCGCAGAAGATGCCATCGCCGACGGCGGCATTGTCGGGCTCGTTGTCCTTCTCATAGACACCCTGCCACACGATGCCGGCATCGTAGAAAACGGCGAAGCGGATTTTGTCCACGACCGGCAGCGTGTATTCGACGGTGGCGGTGGCGACGGAACGCCCACCTAGAGGCTCGTTGTTTTGATCCTTGGGCCCCACCTTGCGGAAGCGGACGGCGCGGACGGTGCGCGGGCCGCCGGCGAAGAGGCGGTCGAAAAGCGGCACGCGGTCGGAGTCGCCATATTCATGGATCATGGAGGTCCAGCCGCGCAGGTTGAGCACGTGGTCGAACCACAGCGGGATGTATTGCGAGGCGCGCAACTGGAACTGATAGGTGTCTTCATCCGCGCCGAATGGCCCGCCGGCAAGGGTGGCGGAGACCGAGCCGCGGAAGCCGCGGCTGGGCACGAAGGTGTTGTTGCGGGTGTCGCGGATGAGTTCCATGGTGCCGTAGCTCTTGAACCGCCCGCCACCTTCGGCCTTGATGAGGTCGCTGGCGTTGGTTTCCACGTTGCGGATGTCAATGTTCTCCAGCCCGTAAATCCAGTTGACGCGGGTGAAGAAGGTGTAGAGCGGCCTGCCGAGCGTCAATGAGCCGCCGGTGCTGATTTGTTCATAGTCGTCGCTGAGGTAGCGGGCGTCGCGCCGGAACAGGTCCAGCCCGAGGGAGAGCCGCCGGTTCAAAAACCACGGCTCAATCAACGAGAGCTCGACATCGGAACGGGAGTCGCCGATTTGCGCGCGCAGCCGCAGGCGCTGGCCGCCGCCGGTGAACCGCGGCCAGCCGAACAGGTCAAAGTTGCCCTGCGTCAATTCCACATAGCCCAGAATGTTGTCCACGCTGGAGAAGCCGGCGCCGACCATGAATTGGCCGGTGCGCTGTTCTTCGAGGTCGAACACCAGGTTGAAGCGGTTGGAGATGACGGTGTCTTCGGGGTAGGAATTGACAAAGGAAAAATAGTTGAGGTTGCGCAGCCGGTTTTCGCTGGCGCGGATTTTCACATCGCTATAGGCCTCGCCGGGCGCCACGCCGATTTCGCGGCGGATGACCTTGTCCTGCGTTTGGGCGTTGCCGCGAATCTCAATGTTCTGGATGTAGGCCAGCGGGCCTTCCTGCACGTGGTAGCGCACGGCGGCCGTCGCGCGGTTGGTGTCGAGCGTGATGCGCGGGTCCACCTGCGTTTTGATGTAGCCGCGCGAGCCATAAAAATCGCGGATGTTCTGCGCGCTGCGGGTGAGCCCCTCCAGCGTGGCCACGGCGCCGGTGTTGACCAGCACGCCCCGGACCACATCCCGCTCGGCGAAGGTGCTCAGGCCGGTGGTCTGCCACCCGGCCAGCGTGTACACGGGGCCTTCGTTCACCGGGAAGGTGATGTCAATCTTCTTGCGGTTCACATAGACAATCTGCGGCTCGCCGATGGTCGCGCCCAGATAGCCTTGATCCATGAACACCTTGCGCAGCACTTCGCCGTCGGCCACCAGCACGCCGGGATCGTACATGCCCGCGCTGGTGATCCACGACAGCCACGAGGACTGCTTTTGCGCCATCACCTTGCGCAGTTCGCGCGCGGGGATGTGCTCGTTGCCCGTGAACAGGATTCTGCGCACCACCGCGCGCCGGCCTTCCGCCACGTGAATATCCACATCCGTCAGATCGGGATGGGCGGCCACCGGGCGGAAGGCCCAGGTGACCTGGGTTTCGGGGAAATATTCCTTGCGGTAGTGCTCGCGCACTTTTTGCGCCCGCTGGCCCAGCACGGCGTCATCCGCGCGGTCGCCCGCGCCGATCTCCATCAGGTTGCGGACCTTTTTATTGCCGATGTAGTCCGCGCCGCTCACGGTGAGGGTGCGAATGGCGGGCCGCCCCTGCACATGGAACGCCAGGATCATGCCGCCATCCGCAGTCTGCTCCACGCGCACTTCGGCGAAGGAATAGATGCCGGATTTTTGCAGGGCGCGCAGGTCTTCCGAGAGCGCGCCACGGTCGAGCTCCTGCCCCACCCGCGCGCTGATTTGGCCGCGCACCTGTTCGGCGCTGACGGGCACGGGGCCCTGCGGCACCACGCGGATATCGCGGATCGGCATGGCGTGGGCGGCGGATACGACCGCCCAAGCGAGCAACCCCGGCGCCCAACGCTGCCACGCGCGGCTCAAGAATCCACCCCTTCCCGGCGCATTTCAAACCGCATGAGATTCTCGGTGAAGTTCATGCGAAGCTCGCCGGTTGGCCCGTTGCGATGCTTGGCAATATCCACCACCGCCAGCGTTTCATCGGCCGCCTCCAGGTCGGCGGGATATTTGCAGGGGCGGCGCAACAGCAGGACCACA
>CAZNGD010000276.1:0-3144 GCA_964572295.1 uncultured Verrucomicrobiota bacterium | reverse complement strand
GAAGTGCTCGACTCGCTCGCGGCGCTGGAAACCGAGTGGGGCGGCAGTGGCGCGCCGACGCTGCATATTTATCATCCGGCGGAGTGGCCGGAGGATTGCGCGGCGCGCTTGCAGCAGGCGTTGGGCCTGGAGGCGCTCTACCGGCATTCGCTGGACGATCTGCCGCCGGTGGCCGAGGGCATCGCGCGCCGCGCGGCGCAGACGACCAACGGGTTGGTGATGGATTTGGCGCCCGATGCCTGGCGCGTGGCGGATGCCACGCGGCGGACGCGGCGGCGGCTGCTGCGGACGGCGACCATTTTTGTGGCGCTGTGGTTGCTGGGTGTGGGGGGCTTCCTCACGCTGCTGAATGTGCAGCGCGGCCAACTGACGCGCTGGCAGGCGCAGGTGGCGGAGCTGGAAAAACCGGCGCGCGAGATTCGGCGGCTGCGCGCCAAGACGCTGGAGTTTGCGCAATATGCCGACCGCTCCCACTCCGCGCTGGAATGTTTGCGGGTGGTGGCCACCGCGCTGCCGGAGGGCGTGGAGCTGACCAAGCTCGATTATCGCAAGGGCTCATCGGTGACGCTGCGCGGCGAATCGGACCAGGCGCAAAAAGTGTACACGTTCATCCAAAGCCTCGAACAGGTGGAGCTGTTTCCGGGGGTGAAGTCGGAGGGCATCAACACGCGCAATACGCCGCAGGGCGAGCGCTCGCAGTTCGGCGTGAGCATCACGCTGCCCGCCACCGGCGGGGAGGATGAGCCATGAAGCTCGCGGCGCGGGAGCTGAACCTGCTGGGCCTGACGCTGGCGGCGGTGGTCCTGGGCTTGACCTATTTGTGGCTGGAGCCCAAGTTGGCGGAGTGGACGGAGTTTCGTACCGCGCGCGAGGACTTGGCGGCGCGGCGCGAGGCGGCGGAGCGGTTGCTGGCCAGCCGGGAGGAAGTCGAGGCGCGCCTGGCGGAATTCCGTGGCGGCCTGCCGGTCTATGCGGCGGGCAAAAAAGCGGAGGCGGAATTGCTGCTGGGCTTGGAACAAATGGCGGGCCAACACCGCCTGACGTTGACGCGCCGTAACGCGGGCGCGGAGCGGCAGGCGGGCGACCTGTTCGAGACGGCCATCACGTGCGACTGGGAGGGCGATCTGCCCGCGCTGGTGAACTTCCTCTACGCGCAGCAGTCGCAGGGCGCGGTGTCGGATGTGCGGCAGTTGGCCGTGCAGCCGGTCGGCGGGCGCGATGTGCCGGTCGGCCACCTCAAAGGAAACTTTACGATGGATTATGCGTATCGCCGGGATGCCGGCGGTGCGGAGAGCAAAGCGGATGCCGCCCCTGCGGCGCCGGAACAACCCCACCCGGAAGGCCCATGATGCCCACTCGCCTGTCGTTATTCACCCGTGGCACCACCTGGTTGCTGGCGCTGGCTTTTTGCGGCGCCTCGCTGCCCATGCCGGTTGTGGCGCAGATGGTCCCGCCGCTGCCGGATGAGAGCGCCGCCGTCGCGCCGGAGGAGGCGGTGGACGAGGAGGCGGCCGCGCCGGCAGAGGAAGTGCTCTCGCCCGCCATCACCGCGCAGGAACGCATTCGCCAACTCCGCGCCGGGTCGGCCAACGCCGAGGCGCCCGCAGGCAACGTGATCCGCGCGCGCGCCAGCGCGCCCGCCGACACCGAAGCCGTTGGCGAGCTCTATAACCTCAATCTCAAGGATGCGCAGTTGGATGTGCTGCTGGACCGCTACTCCGAGCTGACCGGGCGCACCATGATCAAGGCGCCGGGCATCGCCGCCACCTTCACCTTCAAAGCGCAGGAAAAACTGACGCGCGCCGAAATGTTGCAGGCCATGGATAGCCTGCTCTCGATGAACAATCTGGCGCTGGTGCCGCTGGGCGCACGGTTTTATCGCGTGGTGCAGATTGACAAGGCCCCCACCGAGGGCATGGCCATTCAGAAGGAAGCGCCGCTGGGCGGCATGCCCGACAGCGATATGCTCATCAGCCAGCTCATCAGCCTGAAATATCTGGAGCTGGAGGACGCCAACACCATCGTGCAAAGCATGCTGCATGGCTATGGCAAAGTGCAGCGCTTTGACCGCATTGGCAGTCTGCTGGTGACGGAAACCGCCTCCAACCTCAAGCGCATCGCCGAAATCCTCACGCTGGTGGACCAGCCCACGGAGCTGAAGGTCGAGACGCGCGTCTATGAAATCCAGCACGCCAAAGCGGCGGACATTGCCGCGCGCCTCAACGAGCTGATCAGCGGCAGCCAGGGCGACAAACCCGAAGAGGTGCCGCAGGTCGCGCAGGCCCCCGCCGCCACCATGGTCCGCCGTCCGGCCAACATGATCCGCGCCCGCCAGCCCATGATGCCGGCGGAAGCGGCCCCGCCGGATAGCGCGGCCCTCGAAGCGGCCATGGCCGAAAAGGGCATCATTCAAGGCAAGGTCAAGGTGCTGGCCGATGACCGCACCAACATCATCATCGTGATTTCGCGGCCTTCCAACTTTACGTTCTTCGACAAGATCGTGGCGGTGCTCGATCGCACCGTGGAGCCGGAAGTGATTGTGCAGGTGGTCGCGCTGGAATTTGCCGACGCCGAGGAAATGGCCAGCCTGCTCAACGACTTCATCGGGGTGGCCAAGGCCGAGAACGAAACCGCCCAGGTTGGCGACACCCGCGACGGCGCCGATGGCCGCGCCCGCGCGCTGGAAGATTTTGTGCGCGCCCGCGCCGCCGCCACCGACCGGGTGCGGCAGGCCGCTGGCGAGGCCGCGGTGAGCAAGATTGGCCAACTCTCGGCCAACACCAAGATTCTGGCGGACAAACGCACCAATACGCTGCTGCTGATGGGCACCAAGGGCGATATCGGCGCGTTGCAGGATGTCATCCGCAAAGTGGACATCATGCTGGCGCAGGTGTTGATTGAAGCCGTGATTCTGGAAGTCAACCTCAACAACAACACGGCCTACGGCGTCAACTGGCTGCAGAAGTCCATGACCGCCTATAACCAGCGTACGGCCGGCGCCAATGGCGGCGTGAGCGTGCGCGAGCCCATCACCTCGTGGGGCGGCCACTTCGGCAACAACAACTTCTCCGCCGTCGCGGGCGACACCGTCACCCGCAGATCGGAAGAGCGTCGTGTAGGGAAAGAGTGTACGTCCTGGTGTAG
>CAZNGD010000275.1:0-3154 GCA_964572295.1 uncultured Verrucomicrobiota bacterium | reverse complement strand
AGGCACAGGGGCATTCACTGCCTTTGGTGATGCTGTCGCCAAACGCCACAATCAGGTTGAGGTCGTTGTTGCCGGGATCCGGATTCGATAACTTCCCATCTCCGCCGCCACAACCAATCAACAACCCACCCAGCGCCACCGCCAGCAATGCCATCAACCAACCACGTCCACTTTTCATGTTCCCTCCGCCATCGCTATAGACTCCGCTCCTTGTGTTGAAAAAGTCTACCGCAGGTTCACCGCCTGTCCAGTGTAAAGAGGCTCCCCGGACCAGTTTTCAAGGGATTTTGACGGTTCGGCAACCGCCCGCGCCGGCCACAAGGAGCCCCGCGGCTGCCGGCACGGTTGAAAAAGGTGGCGCGGCGCTGGCGGGGTGTGTTTAATGGCGCGCATGATGCATTGTGACGGATCCTGGGTCGAAGTGGATTTGCGCGTGGTGCGCGACAACGTGGCCGCCATTCGTGCCGCGCTGGGGACCACGCAGATGATGGCCGTGGTCAAATCGGATGCCTACGGGCATGGGTTGCCAGCGCTGGCGGCCGCGCTGTCGCGCGGCGGCGTACGCCACTTTGCGGTGGCCTATGTGGCGGAAGCCGAAACGGTGCGCGCGGCCGCGCCGGATGCCGAGCTGATCGTGGTGTTGGGCGCGACCTGGCCCGCCGATGTGCCGCGCCTGTTGCGCCACCGCATCACGCCGGTGGTGGTTTCGCAAGCCCACGGCGAAGCACTCGCGGCGGCGGCGGTGGCCGCCGGCGGTGAGTTGCCGGTGCATCTCAAGTTGGATACCGGCATGGGGCGGCTGGGGTTTATCTGTCCCGCCGAATTATCGGCGGCGGCGGCCTTGACGCGCCTGCCCGGCCTCGCCGTGCAGGGCGTTTGCACCCACTTCGCCATGGTGGAGCCGGAACGCAAGCCGACCGCTGCCCGCAACCAAGTGGACAAGTTCAAGCAGGCCGTGCCCATCCTTGAAGCGGCGGCGGGGCGGCGGCTGCAGCGCCACATGGCAAGCAGTCGCGCGGCGTTGCTGCTGCCCGAGTGCGATCAGGATGCCGTGCGCGTGGGCATTGCGCTCTACGGTTACAGCGCGTCGGAAGCCGGACGGCGCTTTCAAACTCATCCGATCCTGAGTTGGAAGTCGCGCGTGATGCAGGTCAAGCAGGTGCCGGCCGGCTTTGCGGTGGGCTACTACAGCAGCTACCGCACCCCTGCGCCAACCGATCTGGCGGTGATCAGTTGCGGCTACACCGATGGGTATCAGCGGCATCTGGGCAACCGCGGCCAGGTGCTGATTGGCGGGCAGCGCCGCGCGGTGGTCGGGCGCGTCAGCATGAATTGGATCACGGCCGACTTGGGCGCGGGCAGCGGGATCCAGCCCGGCGATGAAGTCGTCCTTATGGGGCGGCAGGGCGACCAGGCCATTTGGGCGGATGAGCTGGCCAAACATTGCAGTACCATTCCCTACGAAATCCTGACGGGTATTTCCCGGCAGATTGAACGCCGCTATGTCGGCGACGAACAGGAGCCTCAATGAAAATCTTGATTGCCTCGCATAATGCCCACAAAATCCAGGAAATCCGCGAGATTTTTGATCTGCCGCAAGTGATCTGGGTTTCCACCGCCGACTTTCCCGAATTGGGCGAGGTGGTCGAGGATGGCGACACCTTCGCGGCCAACGCCACCAAGAAGGCGCGCGAATTGGCGCTGGCGACCGGGCTTTGGGCGTTGGCCGATGACTCCGGGTTGGAAGTGGCCGCGTTGAACAATCGGCCGGGCGTGTATTCCGCGCGCTACGGCGGCGAGCCCGGCAACCATGCCCGCAACAATGCGCGGCTGCTGCAAGAATTGGCCGGGGTTGAAGACCGCACCGCGCGCTTCCGTTGCGTGGCGGCGTTGAGCGATCCCACCGGCCGCGTCGAGACGGTCGCGGGCGCCTGCCCCGGCCGGATCATCGAGGCGCTGCGCGGGGGACAAGGATTCGGCTATGACCCGCTATTCATTCCCGATGGCCACGACCGGACCTTTGCCGAGATGGGCAACGCCGAGAAAAACAAGTTGAGCCATCGCGGTCGCGCCATGACGCTGGCCAAGGAAAAATGGGGCGGAATCATCGCGGCCCATTTGTCGCGCTTCCCGGATTGACGCCGCGTGGCGTGGCGCGGGTGCGCGTCACAGGAAGTCCAACAATCCCGCGCGCAGCAACGCCAGCAACAGGCCCATATTGACGGCGTTGAAGAGCGCGTGCATCAGAATGGCCACCCACACGGAGCCCGTCCGCGCGCAGGCCAGCGCCAGCCCCGCCGCAACAATCGCCAGTGCCGGAAATGATCCGAGATCGGCGTGCATCACCGCAAAGAGCAGCGCGCTAATCAGCAAGCCGGGCCGGGGACCCCAGCGGCGCACCAGAATCGGCAACAGCAGGCCGCGGAAAAATAATTCTTCCGCCAGCGGCGCCAAGCCCGCGCCCAAGGCAAAAAAAGCCAACTGTTGCCAGGGGTCGTGGGTGTCCAAAAAGAGTTGCACGGCGGTTTGCAATTCGGTGGTGTGGCCCAGCAGTTGGAGCAGTACCTGCCACGAGAAGGCGCTAAACCACAGAATGGGCAGCAGGGCCAGCCAGCGCAGCGCGGCCTGAAATATCGCCGCGTGCCACGCAATGGGCGCGCCGAAGGGGCGCTTCTTGCGCACAACCAAAAACAGCATGACCCCCACGCCCACCCCCTGAAAGCACAGCACATCCAGCCAAACCGCCGGCGGCAAAACATGGCGGGCCCCTTGCGCCACGACCAGCGCCAGAATGACCAGCAACAAATCGCGCCCGCGCCAGGAACTTGTGGCCGCATAGTGCGCCAACGCCTCCGCCCACGATTGCGTTGGGCGCCGCCGACGATCCGCCAAATAAAAAAGGGCGGCCACGCCCAGAATCAACAGGGCCATGAGCGCCGTTGCCAAAGGAAGGAGCCGGCGCAGATCGTCAATCGGCGGCATCAGGATTGCGGCGAGTCAAACGTCTCGCGGATCGCGTAAATCCGTTTGTCCTGCGATTCGTGATAGGTGCGAATCTGGACTTCCGCCAGCAGGCCCATCGAAATGAATTGCATGCAAAAGGCCAGCAGCATGAAGGGCGTGATGACCCAGAACGGCCGCTTGATCAGGTAGA
>CAZNGD010000274.1:0-3161 GCA_964572295.1 uncultured Verrucomicrobiota bacterium | reverse complement strand
TCAGGTCAATCGGCGGCTCGAGCATGGTCCAGTTGTCGCCGAGCGAGCGCGGATCGTCGTTCGCCATGTCCAGCGCGATGAGGTGCTCGTCGGTCCAGCCGGTCGGCGAACCGTCAATCGTCATGGTGCCGCGCTTGCCCTTGGTCGGGTTGGTCGAATAGGGCTTGTCGCCGCCGGGGGTAACCGGGCCGCCGCCGCCGCCGGACTGAATGGTGACGACGTAATTGCTGCCGCCATTGTTGTCCCAGTATTCGAAGCCGAATCCATCCTTCATCATGATGGCGAATTGGATGGTGGTTCCATCGGGCTGAATGCCCAGATCCTTGTGCCACCAGTCGCCGTTTTCCCAGTCGGGAATGCGCTCCATCGGAATCAGCGGCCAGTTGCCCGCACAGGGCGGATTGACGCAGTAGATGATGTTGGCTTCGGTGGACGCGCCTTCGGGATAGCCTGCGGCGTTGATATAGACCTGGTTCTCCTCGCTCACCCAGTGATGCGTGCCGCCCACGTGGGTCATCTTAACTCCGCCGGGTACCATATAGGTGTAGCGATACTGCTTGTCGGAGGTGACGCCCGTTTTGGTGCGGCCGTAGAGGGTCAGCAGCGCGCTTTGCCCGTTGGTCCAGCCCGCGCCGATGGTGATGCTCTGCCCGTTAACGAATGCCGCCGGCGTGCCGCCCGCCACCGCGTAGGTCGAGGTGATGACGTTGACGCCGCTCACGTACAGCGTGACGCTGACGCCCGCCGCATTCGTGAAGGTGCCCGCGCCGGGTGTCGCGCTGACGCTGACGGTTTCGTTCTCGGCGACGGCATCGTAGAAGCGCACGCGATAGAAGCCCTGCGCGTTCGTGCTGACGGCGATTTCGTGGCCGACATCCACGCCCTCGCCAATGTCTTCAAACGGCGTGAACAGGTTGGTGGTGAATTGCACCATGTATTGGCGGCCGTCGGCGGGCGCGTCGAAGCTGAAGGGCTTGGTCTGCCCCGCGACCATCAGGAACGCCGGCGTGGTGGTGTCGCTGGGATCGAGGTTCATCATGTACGACTCGAAGTAGGTGTAGCCGTTGGGCGCGACCTGGCTGCCGAGGTTCGGCGTCGCGGGGTTCAGCCCGTGCGCGACATACCACGAATCCGGCACGCCGTCGCCGTTGCTGTCCACCGGCACGGCCTGGCGGGTGATGGTGACCATGGCGCTGAGCGACTCGCCGCTGCCGCCGCCCGGGCTGGTGATCTTCAGCTCGTCCACATACATCTGCCGCTTGTCCTCGTCTTCCTGGTTTTCGGTGCGGTCCGACGCATTGAAGTAGAACTTGAAGGACGTCGGCGCGCCCGCGGGAACGCTCAGGGTCTGGTCATAGGACTCGGAGCCGTCGCGGCCCGTGCCCCAGACGCGGATGCTGCCCGACGCCACATACTCAAAGCTCAGCGTCATGGCTTGCGTGCCGTAATTGGCGAACATCGGAGCGCCCCCGATATTAATGGCGGGGGTGCCACCCTGATTGAAATACAGCAGTTCCGTTTCGCCCGCCATCAGCGAAAAGCCGCGGTAGGAATTGTCGTCGTTGCTGTCCCAGTTCAAGCCCAGCTTGAAGCTGAACACCGAGCCAACCGCCAGGGGGCTGGCGAACGAACGCGTGACTTCCGCGTTGGCGCCCGAGCCCATCGGATTGGCGTAGAAGCCAAACGCCGTGGCGCCAAAGCCGCTGATGCCGGCCGCCGCCGGATCGCCGATGAAGGTGCCCGCATAGCCGCCCTCGGGCTGATAGTGGTTGAAGCTCCACGCGCCGAAGCCTTCGCCCGCATTCGAGCCGGCCGTCCAGCCGCCGGTGTAATTGCTGCCGCCGTCCTGCTGCACGGTCGCGCCGCCGCCGCCGCCGCCCGCAGTGCCGGACACGGTGATGACGTTCGCGCCCACGTCCAGCGCCACATTCGCCAGCGTCCACGGCGTCGCCGCCGCGAACTGCCCGGACGCGCCGGTCAGCGAGTTGGTCCACGACAAATTGCCGGTGGTGATGGCGCTCGCCGTCCCCTGCAGGGTGTAGGTCGCCACGCTGTTGTCCACCGACGTGTTGCCCGCCGGAACGGTGATCGCCAGGCCCGCGCCGCGGATGGTCAGGCGGTAGTACGTGCCGCCGTTGTTGGCTTCAACGGTTTCTTCGCCGGCGGTGGCGCGCACGAAGTAATCAATGGAATCGTTTTCGGCAAACGTGCCCAGGTTGACGTTGTACCACTTGCCGTTTTGGCTGCTCCAGTCGGCGTTGACCGCCATGGCATTGGTGATCCAGTTGCCGCCATTCACCCGATGGATGACCCACACGCCGTCCACGCCCGTGGTCGGGCCGACTTCGGCATCCACCCAGATTTCGGTGGCGAAGGTCGCCTGGCCGTCTTCGGGATAGTT
The DNA here is from genome assembly GCA_964572295.1 of uncultured Verrucomicrobiota bacterium. GTDB lineage: Bacteria > Verrucomicrobiota > Kiritimatiellia > CAIQIC01 > Lenti-01 > CAZNGD01. Next base: position 760 of record CAZNGD010000274.1, on the reverse strand, counting down.
CTTCGCGTTTTGAATCCACAGGCCGCTCACGCTGCCCTGGGCAACCGTGAAGCTGTAGTTGGCGCCGTTGTTGTCGGCGACGGCTTCCGATTCGTCGGTGCCTGCAACCGCCACTTTATATTGCACGGCCGCGCCCGCCGCAAACGGCGCCAGCGAGACGTTGTACCACTTGCCGCCTTCGCTGCTCCAGTCGTTGTTGACGCTCATCGCCGCGGTCTGCCACGCGCCGCCGTTCACGCGGTAATGCAGCGTGACGCTCGCAACCGAAGCCGCCGGGCCCGCCTCCGCATTGACCCACACCGTGTCCGCCGAGGTGATCTCGCCGCTGACCGGCCAATGATTCACGCCCTTCACCCACAGGTCCGGGTCCACCGCGGCGACGCCCGCCACAAACACTTTGGTTTCCTTGCCGCTGAGGTTGAAGCTCAGCTTGCCGCCGCTGACGTTGATTTTCTCGCTCGGGTTGAGCACGTTGACAAACTCGGTGCCGTTGGCCTTGCTGACCTGCGGATCCATGCTCTTGTTGCCGTCGTTGATGTTGATGGCCACCAGCGCCTCTTCATCCTGATACACGCGCGTGAACGCATAGGCGTCGCCCGCCCAGCGCTGCTGGAACGACCCGCGCGTCAAACTCTTGTGCGCGGCGCGCGCGGCGTTGAGCGCGGCAATATGCTGATAGAGCGGCGCGCTGGTCGCCGTCAATTTGTTGCCCTGCGCCGGGCCGGGCTGGAAGCCCTTGTCGAACATGCACTCGCGCTGC